>JAYTIO010000689.1:0-1819 GCA_043731805.1 Pedosphaera sp.
TGGGCTGGCCGCAGCGGGCGCAGAAGGCATCGTGCTCGGCGTTGGCTTGGCCGCAACCGCAGTGCTTCACGCGCTGGCTCATGGGGCGAAGCTGATGCCGATACCGGATGCACGGCACGCGCCTGCTCCCCTCCTCCGAGGAGGGGAGCAGGTGGCCGCAGGCCGGATCAGGATTGGGGCCACCCACGCCGACGCACGTAACCCCTCACCCCAGCCCTCTCCCCTCATCCGATGAAGGGAGAGGGAGGCAAAGCGCGTCGTGGTTCCCCAGCTCTTCCGCCGGAGGGAGTTCCTAAGCTAAACTACGCGATGGCTCATAGGCGCAGTCGCGGTTGCACGCCCAGTGTGCCGCGCAGGGCGGCGAGGTGTTCGGGCGTGTTGGTGCGGCGGAGTTCGGCCCACGCGAAGTCGAGACGCGCGCGGATGTTGAGTTGGGAGGTGACGCCGCTGGTGTTCGACCGGGCGATGAAGCTTTCGAGGTTCTTCACTCGGCGCTGCCAAAACTTCACTTCGGCAGTCTGTTTGGCACTCAGTCGCTCCGCATACCAGTCGCTTGCGAGCAACGACTCGCGGGAAAAGAGCGCACGGATTTCCGGATGGCCCAGGTCGCGGTCCTCGTGCTGGCCGTCGCGCATGATGTGCAGCAGCGCACGCAACGGCGGGCAGGCGAGTTCCACCCCGCCGTCGGCGAAGTAGTGCTCCGCCACGCGCCGCGCGGTGGTCACGATGTTGTCCACGCCGTCGGCGAACGTGGCGGTGTCCTGCAACTCGGGCCGCAGCATCTCGTCGGTCAGGACGCTGTGCGGGTAGTTGAAGACGCGCCCAAAGTAGTGGCGGACGAAGCGCCCGGTGATGCGCCAGCCCAGCCGGCTCGCGAGCACGCGCTGGCCGTTGAAGTCGAAGTCCTCGCAACGCTCCAAGTAGCCCTCGCGCTTCAGGAACTCCGGGTCGCGTTCCTCCGGCCCCATGCGGCACCACAACTCCGGCACGAGCAGGCTAATGTCGTGGTCCACGCGCACCTTCGCGCCGACGTGCCCAGCGCAGGTCACGAACACGTCGCTGCCAGTGAGGATGTAGCTCACGAGCGCGGCGTTGAGGTCAATGATGGGATGCAGCGCGTTGAACGGGCCTTTCGTGAGCGCGCCCTCGGAGCCAGCGCCAGTCGTGGACGGCGACTTGCCGGTCATGCTGGAGATGAACTCGATGAACAGCTCGGGCAGTTCGAGATGGTGAATGGGGTTGAACACGCACAGCGGCCGCACGCCCGGCTCCGGCGGGTTGTTGCGGCGGCCGGGCAGCACAGCGTTCACCGGGCGGTGCAACGGCGCGCTCGTGGGCAGCTTGCGGAAGAGGCGCGTGGCCATCTCGGCGAGGTGAACTTCGCGCGGGTGGACGAGGTCCTGGCGGTTCTGAAGGTAGCGCGGGTTCTTCGTCATCTTGCCGTCCACGAGGCGTGGCTGCGCGGAGCTGACGAAGAACTTGGGCCGGCCCGCTTCCCGCGCGGCGGCGCGGATGAGGTCGGCCATCGGCGGCGTGAACTTCACGAAGTTGATGCTGTCCTCCAGCTCGCGCTGCGCGTCGGCACGCGTAAGCGGCTGGTAGTTGGAAAAGAAGTTCCCCGGCTGCGCGAAGTCGTGCTCGGCCTGCTGGTCGTAGCCGCGATGAATCGCGTCGTCGGGCCGCTGGAACAGGCGGAACTCGCAGTTCTGAACGAACTTCAGCGAGCGGCCCGGGTCCGTGGCGAACGAAACGCGGGTGAGGAAGGTGGTCGCGCCGTCGGGTGCGGCAGTCATCCCGACGGTCTCGGCGGGCGAGCCGC
>JAYTIO010000690.1:0-3015 GCA_043731805.1 Pedosphaera sp.
TGGCGCGGGCGAGCGCGGACTTCAAGTTCGCCAGCGCCGTCGCGTCCTTCGGCATGGTGCTCAAGGACTCGCCGTTCAAGGGCACCGCCACGCTGGACAGCGCGCTGGAACTAGCGCAGGAGGGCAAGGGCAACGACACCCACGGCTATCGCGCCGAGTTCATCAACCTGCTCGGCAAGGCCAAGGCGCTGAAGCGGTAGTTACAGTCCACTCAATTACTGTCGCGGCGCTCTGTGAGCGCCGAACGAAACGGCAAGGCAGAGCTGGCCCGGTCATAGACCGCCGCTACAGCAGACCGAAACCCACTGGAACTTGGAATTGTGCCCCCCGTTGCACTCGCGACTTCAAGACTCGGCACTTTCTCTGCAAGTCCCTGATAACCGGCGGGTAATGCCAGACACGGTCTGCCGATTGCCTGAGGAATTTCGCGCAATTCCCGGGATTCTCCGGAAAAATCCTAAGATTCCCCGGACGACTCCGAGGATTTTACCGCCGGTTCCCGTCCGCCGTTAGGCGATTCCCGAGCACCATCGGATAATTCCCCGCCGAGGGCTGGCGAATCCAGGGAATTCTCCGGCGGCGATCGGGAATCGCGGGTCGGTGCCGGAGAATTGTGCGGCGAATCCCCGGAGCTGTCAGACGAATCCTAGCGGAGCAACGAAATTCCCGGGATTCAAGTGACGGTTCCCGGGAAATTTCCCGCGCGGGCTGACGCCTGCGACTGGTAGGGCGGGGTGTCCTCACCCCGCCGTCGGCCACCCGCACGCCATCGTCATTCGGCGGCGCGGGAGGACCCCGCGCCCTACCTTGCGCTCTTGCTCAGGCCGGCGGGGCTTCCTCGCCGCGTTCCTCGCTGATGACGGGGGCGATGGCGAGGAGTTTGTCGCTGGCGTCGAGGTTCACGAGTTTCACGCCCATTGTGTTGCGGCTCGCCTCGCGGATGCCTTGCACGGGGATGCGGACCATTTGCCCACCGGCGGTGATGAGCATGATTTCGTCGGCGTCTTTCACGGTGAGCGCGCCTACCACGCCGCCGGTCTTGTCGCCGGTCTTCATGGTGATGATGCCTTTGCCGCCGCGCGACTGGACGCGGTATTCGCCGAAGTCGGTGCGCTTGCCAATGCCGTTCTCGCCGGCGACGAGGAGCGTGGCGTCAGGCACGACGATGGCGGCGGCGACGAGGGTGTCGCCGGTGTCGAGGCTGATGCCGCGCATGCCCCGAGTGTCCCGCCCCATGCTGCGCACGTCGGATTCGTTGAACCGGATGCTCATGCCGCCGTGGGTGATGAGGACCACGTCGTCGCCGGGGTCGGTCTCGCCGGTGCTGCCGCGCGTCAGTTTCACTTCGATGAGCGTGTCGCCGTCGTCAATGCTGATGGCGATGAGGCCACCCTTGCGGACATTGCCAAACTCGTTCAACGAGGTCTTCTTCACCGTGCCCTGCTGGGTGACAAAGAAAAGTTCGCCGGGCTGCTGCCAAGTGATGTCTTCCCTAGTGGCGTCGAGCTTGGACTGGATACGGATGAGGGCGGCGATTTTCTCGCCGGCCTTCAGTTCAAGGAGGTTGGCGATGTTGCGGCCCTTGCTGGCGCGGCCCATGTCGGGAATCTCGTGGACGCGCTCGACATACACGCGGCCCGTGTTCGTGAAGAACATGAGGTAGTCGTGCGTGCTGGCGGTGAAGAGGTGCTCGATGAAGTCGCTCTCCTCGGGCGTGTCGGCCTCGCGCGTGGTCATGCCGATGACGCCCTTGCCGCCGCGGCGCTGGGCGCGGTAGGCGGAGACGGCGGTGCGTTTGAGCAGGCCGGCGTGCGTGAGGGTGATGATGACGCCTTCGTTGGCGATGAGGTCTTCGATGGCAATCTCGCCTTCGTCGGGGACAATTTGCGAGAGGCGTGGGGTGGCGTGCTTTTCGCGAATGGCTTTCAGCTCGGCCTTCATGATGGCCATGACGCGCGACTCCTTCGCGAGGATGTCCATGAGGTCCTTGATGACTTCGAGGAGCGCCTTGTATTCGGCCTCGACCTTGTCGATTTCCAGACCGGTGAGTTGGTAGAGGCGGAGTTCGAGGATGGCGTCCACCTGGCGCTCGGCGAGGGAGTAACGACCGGCGGTGAGCTGGCTTTCGCGGCGAATGAGAATGCCCCAGCGCTCGACTTGCTCGCGCGTCCACTCGAAGTCGAGGAGTTTGACGCGGGCTTGTTCCTTGTTGTCGCTGCTGCGGATGATGTGGATGAACTCGTCGAGGTTGGCGAGGGCGACGAGGTGGCCTTCGAGAATCTCAGCGCGGTCCTCGGCCTTGCGCAGCTCGAAGCGGGTGCGGCGCAGGATGACCTCGCGGCGGTGGTCGATGTAAGCGGAGATGAGCTGCTTGAGGTTCAGCGTCTTGGGCTTGCCGTGGTCAATGGCGAGCGCGTTGACGCTGAAGGAAACTTCGAGCTGCGTGTGCTGAAAGAGGTTGTTGATGACGACCTTGGGCAGGGCGTCGCGCTTCAGCTCGATGACGAGGCGGCAGTGCTCGTCGGACTCATTGCGCATCGCGGAGATGTCCGTGATGATTTTCTGGTTCACGAGGTCGGCGATGCTCGATTCGAGCGCCGCGCGGTTCACGTTGAAGGGGATTTCCGTGATGACGAGCTGCTCGCGGTTGCCCTTGAGTTCCTCGCTGCCGATTTTGCCGCGCAGCTTGATGGAGCCGCGCCCGGTCTCGAAGTAATTCTTGATGCCCTCGACGCCGCAGATGAAGCCGCCGGTGGGGAAGTCGGGGCCTTTGATGAACTTCATCAGCTCGGGAATCGTGATCTCCGGCTTGTCAATCTGCGCGCAGATGCCGTCCACGACTTCGCCGAGATTGTGCGGGGCCATGTTCGTGGCCATGCCGACGGCGATGCCGGTGCCGCCGTTGACGAGGAGGTTCGGGAAGGCCGCCGGAAAGACGGTGGGCTCCGTCATGCGCTCGTCGTAGTTCGGGACGAAGTCCACCGTGTCCCGGTCCATGTCCTGCATCAGCGCCGC
>JAYTIO010000691.1:0-2229 GCA_043731805.1 Pedosphaera sp.
ACCTGGACTTCGGCCAGCCGGGAAGTTTTTCGTTTCATCCACCCCAGCTTCTCACCCAGCTCGCCTCGCGCCTAGATGGGTCCGCCGGTTGGATACGAAGCTTCGAGCGGGCGCTACCGCACGAGCCGGAAGAAGCCCTTCTGACCGTTGAGCGGAATCGTCACCACGTATTCGTCGCCCACCACCGTGATGGTGTGCGGCGCGCTCTGCCAGCCGCCAGCCAAGGGATTAGCCAGGGCGTTTTGCAGGCCCCAGCCGAAGGCGGCCACCGGCCAGGTGAGGATGAGTTGACCGTTGCTGACGCGGAAGGCGACGGGCGGCGGGGCCATCTGCGGCGCGTTGAACCGGGCGACGAACACGTCACCGCCGCCCCCGCTGGTTGGCTGGCTGGAGCCCAGCGTGGTCGTGCCGCTGAACTGGCCGGCCACGAAGCTGTTCCCCGCCGGGTCCACGGCGATGGCGTTGCCGAAATCTCCGCTGAGGTCGGCCCCGCCGCTTTGCTGGGCGAAGCTCAAGAAACCGTTGCTCGTGTAGTTAGCTGTGAAGATGTCCAGCGTCGCCCCCGCGCTCGCGAGGGTGTTGGTGCCGAACGTCGCCAGGCCGGAGAAGAACCCGGTCACATGGACCGTCCCGTTGGTGTCCAGCGCGAGGCCGCGCACCGAGTCCGGGCCGGCCCCGCCGGAGGTTTGCACCCAGGCCAGCGCGCCCGCCGGGTCGAACTGCGCCACGAAGCCGTCGTTCTGCCCGCGGCTGGTCAGGGTGGCCGTGGCCGCCGCGACGCGCGGGCCGACAACGCCCATCGCCAAGGTGCCGGTGAAGTCGCCGCCTACGTGAGCCACGCCGCCGGGACTCACCGCCAGCGCGTTCACGTGGTCGGTGCCGGGGCCGCCGATTTGGAGGACGCGCTGGAAGACGCCGTTGCTGTCGAACCGCGCGAGGAAGCCGTCCGTCACCCCGCGATTCGTCAGCGTCACCGTGTCGAAGGTCGCGGTCGGCCCGGCGAAGTTGCCGGCCAGATGCACGTTGCCGCTCGTGTCCACGCCCACGCCGGTCGCGACGTCCTGCACGCCGTAGAAACCCGCCACGCCGGCGGTGCGTGCCCAGAGCGGGTTCCCATTGCCGTCGAGCTTCGCGAGGAAGATGCGGCCGGCTCCTTGCACGGGTAGTCCGCCGAAATTCGTCAGCGCCGAACTGCCCGCCACGAGCACGTTGCCCGCCGGGTCGAGCGCGATAGCCTGCCCCACGTCCGCGACGGAGTCAGCGCCGAAGCCGCGCGCCCAGACGACGGTGCCGTTGGCGTCGAGCTTGGTGACGAAAATGTCGGAGTAGGAGCCGGGGTTGGCATTGGTGAGCGTGGTGCCGCCGAAGTCGGCGCTGCCCTCGAAGCTCCCGGTCACGTAGGTGTTCCCCGAGTCATCCACGGCGATGCCATTGGCGGCGTCGAAGCCGGGGCCGCCCGCGCGGCGTGCCCAGAGCAGGGTGCCGGCGTTGTCGTATTTCATGACGAAGACATCGTTCAACCCGGCGCTCACGAGCGTGTTGGTGCCGAAAGTGGCGGTGCCAGTGAAGTAGCCGGCGACGTAGAAGTTCCCGTTGGTGTCCGCCGCGCAGGCGTTGCCCACGTCCGTGCCCGGGCCACCGGCCTGGCCGACCCAGCCCACAGGGGTGACCACGGGATGCACGGCGAGGAAGGCGGGGGCGCTGGTGACGCTCCCGAAGACATTGGTGATGACGAGCGTGTAGAGGCCGCGGTCGCTCACCTGCGCAGCGGCGAATGTCAGGCTGCTGCCGTTCGCACCGGGGAGGTTCGTGCCGTCCTGCCGCCACTGGTAGGTGAGGGGCAGGCTGCCTACGACGCCGGCGGTGAAGGTCACGGCGCGGCCGGCGGAGATGGTGCGGGGGACGGGCGGGGCGGTGATGAAGGGCGGGGAAGTCATGAACAACAGCGCGTTCGAGCTGATCACGCCGCCGGCGAGGTTGGAGATGGCCACGGTGTAGTTGCCGGCCTGGAGGAACTGCACGTTGGCCAGCGTGAGCGTGATGTTGGTGGCCCCGGGCAGTGCGGTGCCGTTCAGCTGCCACTGGTAGGTGAAGGGCAACGAACCGGTGTGGGCCACGGAGAAACCGATCGTGTCCCCTGCGGACGCAGACGCGCCGACGGGCTGGACGGTGATGGACGGCGGGACGAGCACCTCGAGGTTGCCATTGATGCTGGTGACGATGCCGAAG
>JAYTIO010000692.1:0-4408 GCA_043731805.1 Pedosphaera sp.
GAACCGCGTCTGGCTGCACCTTTTCGGCGAGGGCCTCGTCCGCACGCCCGACGACTTCGGCCACCTCGGCGAGAAGCCCGTCCACCCCGAGTTGCTCGATTACCTCGCCATGCGCTTCGTAGCCGAAGGTTGGTCGCTCAAGAAACTCGTTCGCCTCATGGTCACATCCTCGACGTGGCGGCAGGCCAGCACGACGAGCGCGGCGGCGCTCACCCAGGATGCGGAGAACCGCCGGTGGCATCATTTCCCGCAGCAGCGTCTCGACGCCGAGTCCATCCGCGACGCGCTGCTCGCCGTCTCCGGCCGCCTCGACCCGGTGATCGGGGGCGAGCCGATTGACCCGTATCGCACCGCGCAGGACGCGGCGAAGCGGCTCTTCAGCGGCCCGCTCGACGGCCTCGGCCGCCGCAGCCTCTACTTGAAGATGACCTTGATGGAGCCGCCCAAGTTCCTCGCGCTCTTCAACCAGCCCATCCCGAAACTCACCACCGGCAAGCGCGACGTGACCAACGTCCCCGACCAGGCGCTCGCGTTGCTCAACGACCCGTTCGTCCTCGCGATGGCCAAGCACTGGGGCGACCGCGTGCTCAAGGACGGCGCGACAACGCCGGAAGTGCGGGCGAAAGCGATGTTCGCCAGCGCCCTCGGCCGCCCGCCGCGCGACGAGGAGCTGTCGCGGCTCGTGAAGCTCGCGGACCGCTCGGCGGAGCTGCACGGCCTCGCACCCGGCGCGCTCATGGCCTGCGCGCCCGTGTGGCACGACGTGGCGCACGCGCTCTTCAACGTGAAGGAGTTCATCTATGTCCACTGAAGACGGCATCTCCACAAACTCGCTTTGCCCCGGTCGCCTTTCTCCCGCCGCCACGCGCAGAAGTTTTCTTCAGCAGTCCAGCATGGGCATCGGCTGGCTGGCCTTCGCTGGGCTGGCGAACCGTCTTGCCGGTGTCGAAGCGCGTCGTCCCCTGTCGCATTTCGCTCCGCGCGCCAAGCACGTTATCTTCCTCTTCATGGACGGTGGCGTGTCGCACGTGGACACCTTCGACCCCAAACCCGAACTGACGAAACGCAACGGCCAGCCCGCGCAGTGGCGCGCGGACGAGCTTTCACAGAGCGTCAGCGCCAATCGCAAATGGCTGAAGAACCAGTGGGAGTTCAAACAGCACGGTCAGTCCGGCCTCTGGGTGAGCGACCTCCTGCCGCACATCGCCAGCGTCGCGGATGAGCTTTGCGTGGTGCGCTCGATGGTTGGCGAGACGCCGCTGCACGGCGCGCAAAACCTCCTGCTCCACACGGGTCGCAGCATCGGCGCGGCGCCGAGCCTTGGCTCGTGGGTTTCCTACGGCCTCGGCACGGAGAACGAGCAACTCCCCGGCTACGTGCTGCTCAACAACGACTGGGTGCCCAACGGCGGTTCGCAGAACTTCGCCAGCTCGTTCCTGCCCGCGACGCATCAGGCCACGCCCGTCCGCGCGAAGGGCCGGCCTGTGGACAACATCACGCCCGCTGACACCGTCGAGGTGCAGCGTGCGAAGCTGGATTTCCTCCGCGAACAAGACTCCGCCACCGCACAGGCGCTCGGCGGCTCCGACGCCATCGAGTCCGCCATCAAGAACTACGAGACCGCCGCGCGGATGCAGTCGCTCGTGCCCTCGCTGTGCGACGTGACTGGCGAGAGTGCCGAGACGCTCCGCCTCTACGGCGTGGACCGCGCGAATGACTTCGACAAGTTCTACGCGCTGCAATGCCTGCGGGCGCGGCGCATGGTCGAGGCCGGCGTGCGCTTCATCGAAGTCACCTGTCCGCTGACGCACAACAACAACGCGCCCTGGGACCAGCACGGCGAGTTGCGCAAGCGCCATGAGGAGAACGCCCGCATCACCGACCAGCCCGTCGCCGCTCTCATCCGCGACCTGAAAGTGCGCGGCCTGCTCGACGAAACACTCATCCTCTGGGCCGGCGAGATGGGCCGCACGCCGCACTCATCCGGCACGGACGGTCGCGACCACCACGTCAGCGGCTACACCATCTTCATGGCCGGCGGCGGCGTGCGCGGCGGCATGACCTACGGCACCACGGACGAGATGGGCATGAGCGCCGTCAAGCACCGCGTGGACATCCACGACCTGCACGCGACCATCCTCCACCAGCTCGGCATGGACCACGAGCGCCTCACCTTCCGCTTCGGCGGCCGCGACCAGCGGCTCACGGATGTGCATGGCCGGGTCCTCGAGGAGGTTCTGGGTTGAGGCGGTTTCAAGGGGAAGTCGGGTAGGTGGCACGCACTTCAGGAGACAGGAAAGACGACCGGTATGCGGTCGCAAAGAAATACGAAACAAAAGTTGACGCCGCCCTCCGCTGCCTATAAGAACTCGCCCCGTCCACAACTGAAGCAACGCACGCAAGGCGAAGGAACAATATGGGCGCAACTCAACTCTCCCACCGGGCCGGGACTCTAACTTCCACTTCCCTCGCCGCCGCACGCGGCAGGGCGCGCATAATGCTCCCCCCCCGTTCAAGTTCTTCTTCTGCTCCTGGCCGCGTGCGCCTGCTGTATGCCCCGGGTGAGTAGGGCAACTGAGAGTGGGTTCGTCGTTTCCAACCCGATCACGGTAGCCGGACACTGGATTGCGGCGGGCGTCTGGTGTTACAGCGTCCCGGTGCAGCCCGAAGACTTCACGCTCACTTGGACCGGCGGCGGCGACGCCAATGTTGGTTGGTCCTGGGTCGGCCTGACGGGCTATTTCACCACCGACACGCCGGGGACTTACGTGATCACCGGCACCTATGGGACCGAGACGAACAGCCAGTCGGTCACCGTGGTGGGTGTCAGCAACATTACGACCTCCGCCACCAACGCGGTCGCGGGCCAGCTTCTTACCTTTAACGCCAACCTGACGGCGGAACTCGAAGGCGAGGACTGGCAGCTCCAGTGGCGGCTGAATGGCGAACTGTGTGGCTACGGAGTGCGGACCATCGAGTGGTCCCCCAGCCCCGGCGAATACACCCTCTCCGCCCACTTCGGCACCAGTTCCAAAGACGTGACGTTCAAAGTCTATGCCGTGACCGGCCTCACCGCCTCCTCGGTTCTGGTGCCAGCGGGCGAGAGCATCACCTTCACCGCCACCACCACGCCCGCCAACTGCCCGCTCCCGCTGAGGTGGACCGGGGTGACCAGCAGCAACCTGACCGCCACCACCACCTTCCCGGCGGGCCACCACACCGTCAGCGCCAGCCTGGGCACCTCTACCAACTCCGTCAGCATCGTCAGCGTGGGCGTGAAGGAAATCATGTTTGAGTCGACGGTGGCGGGGGAGACGAGTTGGCGCACGTGGACAGACCCGTTTTCCACCAACAGTCCGCCACCGGCAGTCAATCTTAACGTGGGCGTAGGGCAAAGTTTCCGGGTGGCGGCCATGCCCGACCCTCCCGATGCGACGTTCCCAGCCAACTGGCCGGAATGGAGCGGAGCAGCCAGCGGCAAGGGCCAGATAGTCACGGCCACCTTCGCGGATGTCTCCACGACGGAGAGCGACTTCAAGACCCTCACGGCCAAATGCGGCACCTCCAGCAACACCGTGCAGGCCGTGGTCTACCGGGTGGATAGCATCAATGTCGTCACCAACCATGTGGCCATCGGCACCAACACACTATCGCTCACCGCCGTAACGACCCCAGCATCCGGGGGCGAGTGGTTGGTCGAGTGGGTCTGCGCCAATGCGACCCTGAGCTACGCGCCGAACTTGAGCATGGTGTTTCCCTGCGACAAATCAGGCAGCTTCACCGTCACCGTCAATTGTGGCACCAGTTCGGCGTCCACCAACCTCAACGTCTATGAAGTGATCAGCGTTTCGGCTTCGGCGAACCCGGTGGCGGTGGGCGATACCAACCTTACCTTGACCGCCGCGGTCGTGCCTGCCGGATGTCCTTTGCCAGTTCAATGGTATGTCGGAACCAATGATTCTGGCACCAGCACGCCCGGACTGCCTGTCAGTTTTAGCACCGGCCCTGTCGGTTCGCATGATTTCATCGTGACGCTTGGCAGCTCGTCGGCTTGGACAAACCTCTGGACCATCGGCATTAAGGAGCTCAAATACAGAGACCCCCAAACTGGCGGCTGGGATGCCGTCAGCGGAGCGAGCCACGAGCGGGTGGGAACCACGCTGATGTTCATGGCGCTGATTGATCCGCCTGACGCTCCCGGATGGCCAAGTGGGTATCCAACGTGGACCGGCACAGGGGCCGATGTCACCGGGCTGTGGCCAATGGCCTGGGCGACCTTTGGCACGGTGAGTTCCACCCTGAGCGATGCCAAGATTGTGAAAGCGAAGTGCGGCACGTCCGAAAAATCGGCGTCCACCATCGTGTTCTCCATGACGCTCTCCAATGTGCCGGCGGAGGATGATTTTGC
>JAYTIO010000693.1:0-1689 GCA_043731805.1 Pedosphaera sp.
CCCCAGCAAAAGCCCGTGCTCCTCTTCACCAATCGACCAGGTTGAAACTGTCCTGTTTTGCTAACTACAAAAATGTCCCGTTTTGAAAACTACGCGACAGCTGGGAAAATTTCTATTGCCTGTTGTTCGCCCGCCCCTATGCTCCGCCCCTCAAATCGGGTGCTAACTTTGACATGAATCCTGAACTCGTCCGCAAGGCTCTTGATAGAGTCCTCACTCCCAACATTCTGGTCAACCTGCTCTCGCGCCGGGTGCGCCAGCTCAACTCCGGCAACCGTCCGCTCCTCGTCGTCCCGCCCACCATGGGCGCGGCGGACATCGCGCTGCTGGAAATCGCCGAGGGCAAGATGAACTGGGAAGCGCCCGCCACGCCGGAAGCGGCGGAGCCCCCGCCCAAGAAGCGCCGCAAGCACTGAGCGGCCCTCGGGTAACTTTCGCGCCGGCCAGAAGGTTCCGCCTTCTGGCTGGTTTTGTTTATGGCCGACATCGTCACCAACCCCAAGGCCCGCCGGGACTACCACATCCAGGCCACCTTCGAGGCCGGCCTGGTCCTGCGCGGCACGGAAGTGAAGGCCATCCGCGCCGGCTTCGTGCAGATTGGCGACGCCTTCGCGCGTGTTGAGAAGGACGAGGTCTGGCTGCACAACGCGCACATCGAGGAATACAGCCACGGCAACCGCGAGAACCACCTCCCGAAAGCCCCGCGCAAGCTCCTCCTCCACAAGTCCGAAATCCGCAAGCTGCACGAGTTCACCGCCGTGAAGGGCCACGCCCTCGTGGCCCTCTCGCTCTACTGGAAGGGCGACCATGTGAAAGTCGCGCTCGCCGTGGGCAAGAGCAAGGCGACCTTCGACACGCGCGAGGACATCAAGCGCCGCGACGCCGACCGCGAGATGAAGCGCGAGACCATGGTGCGGATCAAGGGCCGGTGAGTGGGCAAGGCAGGGGGAGAGCGGTCAGCCGTCAGCGGTCAGCTTCCACCACCTCGCACTCTTCCACTCTCCTACCCTCACACCGGCTTCACCCCAATCCCAGAATCTTGCGGCCTGCTTCCGAGATCATGGACTGGTGCCACGGGGGGTCCCAGACGACTTCCACGCTGGCGTCTTGCACGTCGTCCAGGGCGAGGATTTTTTGCTGGGCGTCGCGGGCGATGGTGGGGCCCATGCCGCAGCCGGGGGCGGTGAGGGTCATCTTCACGAAGACTTTCTGGCCCCCACTTGGAAGCGGCTCCAGACCGAGGTCATACACGAGGCCGAGGTCCACGATGTTGACAGGGATTTCGGGGTCGAAGCAGGTCTTGAGCACGGCCCAGACGGCTTGCTCGGAGACGGCTTGCGGGGCAGGGGAGGCGAGCGCGGTGGCAGCCTCCGGCGTGAGGCCCAAGGCATCGGCATCCTTGCCGCCGATGCGGAAGAGGCCGCCCATGCTGTGGACGGTGTAGGTGCCGCCGAGGGTTTGGACGATGTCCACCGGCGTGCCGGCTTTCAGGGTGACATCGGTGCCGACGGGGATTTGCACAGCCGCGCAATCGCGGCTGAGTGGGACGGTGGTGCCTGCGCTCATTCGGTGAATATGGCGGGGTGGAGCGCCGACTCCAAGCTTCAATCGCGCGGGGCGTGGGATGCCCCGAACGATCAATCGCCGGTGGGGCGAGCGTCCTCGCGAGCCTTGGTCCTGTCAGTGGGT
>JAYTIO010000694.1:0-5769 GCA_043731805.1 Pedosphaera sp.
TACGCCCGCGACGGCTGGACGCCCGACGCGCGCCGCGCCGTCTTCGACGCGCTCGACCGCGCCGAGCGCCTGCCCGGCGGGCGCACCTATTTCACGTCCCTCGCGAACGTCCGCAAGGAGCTCCTCGCCTCGCTCACGCCCGAGGAGCGCACCGCCTTGGGCGGGGGCGCGGGTCTGCGACCCGCAGCCGGCGCGAAGTCGGACTTGCCCACGCCTCCTCCGCCCCGTTTCGTAAAAGACTGGAAGCTCGCCGACCTCGAACCACGCCTCGCCGAAGTCGGCAAGGGCCGCAGCTACGAAGGCGCGCGCACCGCGCTACTCACCGCGCAATGCGTCCACTGCCACCGCGTCAGCCACGACCCCGCGTTTCCGAACAGCGTCATCGGCCCGGAGCTGCTGGCCGTCGGCGCGCGCTTCAGCCGGCGGGATTTGCTCTTCCACATCCTCGAGCCGAGCGCGGTGATTGATGAGAAGTTCCGCCAGACCCGCCTGCTCCTGAAGGACGGCGACGACGTGAGCGGCATGGTGGAACGCGAGGCGGACGGGAAGCTCTTCGTGCGCCCCAGTCCGCTGGAGGAAAAGCTCATCGAAGTCGCCGTGACGAACGTCCGCGAGCGCCGCCTCTCCGAAGTCTCCCCGATGCCCAGCGGCCTGCTCAACAGCCTGCGCCTGGAGCAAATCCTCGACCTCCTCGCCTACCTCGAAGCCGCCGGCGACCCGAAGCACCGCAACTTCCAGCCTTGAGCGCGGGAATTTGCAAAGGTGGGGGTGGTTTTTGCCATTCCGTAACCTAACCCATTGTAAAATGGGTGGTTGCCGACGGTTGAGGGGCTTCTTCCTAGCTTCCGGGGACGGTTCCCAAACCTCCGGGAACGAATCCCGGACGTTAGGGAATGATTCCCGGACCTCCGGGGATGGTTCCGGGGAGTCCGGGACTGAGTCCCGGAGGTCCGGGATTGAGTCCGGGGCGTCCGGGAATGGTCCCCGGAGGTCCGGGACTGCTTCCCAGAAGTCCGGGACTGGCTGCCGGAGGTCCGGGGACGAGTCACGGAGTCCCCGATTGGTCCCCGGACGTTCGAGACTGGTTCCGGGCGGTCCGGGAGTGAGTCCTGGCGGGTCGGTGACGCGCGTTGACGCTGCCGCTGCTTTGGTGCTCTGATTCGCCCATGCAAATGTCCAGCCTCAAGGTGTTCTGCGACCTCAGCGAGACGGAGAGCTTCACCAAGGCCGCCCAGATCAACGGCGTCACGCAGTCCGCCGTCAGCCAGCAGATCAGCGCGCTGGAACGACAGTTCAAGGCCATGCTCATCGAGCGGAGCAAGAAGAAGTTCCGCCTCACGCGCGAGGGTGAGATTCTCTACGACTACAGCAAGCGCCTCTGCCAGACCTACGACGAGCTGCAGAACAAGCTGGCGGACGAGCGCGACATCGTCTCGGGGACCATCCGGGTGGCGACGATTTACAGCATCGGGCTGCACGACCTGCCGCCTTACATGAAGAAGTTTCTCAAGGGCTTCCCCACGGTGAAAATCCACGTGGAGTATCGCCGCGCCAACCAGGTGTATGACGATGTGCTGGGCAACGCGGTGGATCTCGGGCTGGTGGCCTACCCGGCGAAGGACCCGCGCCTGGAGATCGTGCCCTTGCGCAAGGACCGCATGGTGATGGTCTGCCACCCGCAGCATCCGTTCGCCAAGCTCAAGGTGATCCCCATCGCCGCGCTGGCCGGGCAGAAGTTCATCAGCTTCGAGCCGGACATCCCGACGCGCAAAGCCATTGACCGCATCTTCAAGGACCACGGCATCACGGTGCAGACGGTGATGGAGTTCGACAACGTGGAGACGGTGAAGCGTGCGGTGGAGATTGACGCGGGCGTGTCCATCCTGCCGGAGACGACCATCGCGCAGGAGGTGTCGAAGGCGACGCTGGTGCAGGTGCCCTTCGAGGGCGAGGAGTTCCATCGCCCACTGGCGGCGCTGATCAAGAAGAACAAGGTGCTGTCCCCGGCGATGAAGCAGTTCATCGCCATCGTGAAGGAGGCGTAGGGCGGCCTCCCGGCAAGTCCCGGAGGAAGCAAGGGAAGGCCTCGTAGCAAGCCTTGCCCCTCCTGCTTGCAATCCTAATCCTGCTCCGTTGGGCGGGAGGAGTAGGATCAGGATTACGAACAGGAGAAGATGCGGGTGAGCAACCCCCTTCACCCCCCACTGGCATCCTCCTCATCGGACCAACCGCGTCGGAATTGGTTGTAGGTGCGTTGCGCCGCTTGGTCGCGGCGTTTGCGGGCGAGATCGATCCGGCGCGTGGCCTCCTCCAGCTTCTGCAAGTCGCCGCGCAGCTTGAGGAAATTCCGGTAACGGGAAGCAGTCAACTCGCCCGCTTGCACGGCTCCCAGCACGGCGCACTGCTTCTCCACCGTGTGGCCGCAGCCGCTGAAGTGGCAGCGCAGCGCAATCGCCTCGATCTCCGGGAACGTGTCCTGCAAGCCCGTGTCCGCGAGCCAGAGGTGAAACTCCCGCGTCCCGGGCGTGTCCATCACCACGCCGCCGCGCGGGAGGACGAGTAGCTCACGGCGCGTCGTGCTGTGCCGGCCCTTCGCGTCCGACTCGCGCACCGGCAGCGTGTCCTGAATCTCTTCGCCGAAGAGCCGGTTGATGAGCGTGGACTTGCCGACGCCCGAGGAGCCGATGAAGGCGACGGTCTCGCCCGGCCGAATCCACTTCCAGAGGGACTTCACTCCGGTCCCCGTGAGCGCGCAGACGGCGAGCACCGGCGTCTCGCCCAAGTTGGCTTTCACGTCCGCGAGCCGTTGCGCGGTCTGCGGGCAAAGGTCGGTCTTGTTGAGGAGAATCACCGGCTGCGCGCCGCCTTCGTGGACCATGACGAGGAAGCGTTCGAGGCGGCGGAGGTTGAAGTTGTCGTCAAGCCCTTGCACGACGAACACCACGTCAATGTTCGCGGCCAGCACCTGCACAATGTCCTTCCGGCCGGCTTCCTTGCGGCAAATCTGCGTCGCGCGCGGCAGGACGGCGTGAATCGTCGCCTTCGCCTCCTGCTCGGCGTGCAACGTCAGCGCCACCCAATCGCCGACCTTGGGCATCGCCGCCAGCGTGGACTCGTGCAGGAGCTTGCCGGCGACCTGCGCGGGCACCTCGGAGTCCACGGTGAAGACGGTGTAGAAGTGCTTGTGCTCCACGGCCACGCGGGCCGGGACGAGGCCGGCGGGGCGATACGGGGCGAAGGCGGCTTCGAGGCGGGCGTTCCAACCGAGCTGCGTGAGCGGCGAGTCGAGGTAGTTGGCTGGGGACGGCGCGGCCACGGCACTCAATCCCGGAAGTTCACGAAGCCCAGGGCCACCGGAAAATCCTTCACCTGCACGGCGGCAATGACGGCCTGCAAATCGTCGCGGCTTTTGCCGGTGACGCGCACCTCGTCGCCGTTGATGGAGGAGGTGACCTTGAACTTCCCGTCGCGGATGAAGCTGCTGATCTGCTTGGCCACGGCGGCTTCGATGCCTTCCTTGATCTTCACGCTCTGGCGCGCGTGGCCCAGCGGCGAGAGGTCCGGCTCGCCTGCGTCCACGTTTTTCAGGCTGATGCCGCGCTTGGCGAGCTTGCCCAGGACGATTTCGACGAGGGTCTTCATCTTGTAAGCGTCGGGGGCGGTGAGCTTGACCTCGAGTTTCTCGAGTTTGATCTCGGCCTTGGAACCTTTGAAGTCGAAGCGCGTGGCGAGCTCCTTCTGGGCCTGGCTCACGGCGTTTTCCACTTCCATCGAGTTGACTTTGGAGACGATGTCGAATGACGGCATGGCAGGAGTGTAGCGGAAACCTGCGGGGGGAAAAGCCGGAAGAAAAGCCGGCCGGAGCGGCGGGGAGTCCGCGCGCTACTTCTTCGGCCCCTGTTCCGCGATGGCCTTGAGCATGGCCTCGGCGTCGGGGGCGGCTTCGAGGACGGCTCTAAAATCTTTGTCGTGAAGCATCTTGGCAATGCTGGCGAGGGTGTGCAGGTGTTTCTGGAACTGGCCCTGCGGCACGAGGAAGAGCATGACGAGCTTCACCGGTTGGTTGTCGAGCGCGTCGAAGTTGATGCCTTTGGGACTGCGCCCGAACGCCCCGATGACCTCCGGGATGAGGTCGGTGCTGGCGTGCGGGATGCCGATGCCGAAGCCGATGCCGGTGCTCATCGAGTTCTCGCGCTTGCGCACGACGGCGGCGATGGCCTCGCGGTGCTCAGGCTTGATCTTGCCGCAGTGGACGAGGAGGTCGAGCAGTTCGTCAATGGCCTCCCAACGGTTGCCGGCCTTGAGGTCGGCGACGATTTGCTCTTTCCGAAGAATGTCCGCGAGCGTCATACGAGAAAATCCGCGCGGGCATTTCGCCGGAAGGCCGGAGGTGATTCAAGAACCAATTCCCGGCCGGGCGCGATTTGCGCCGGCAGACCGGGCCCGGCGCCTCACTCGCTGGTCTTCGAGCTCAGCCAGCGCGCGTCGGCGCCCGAGTTGGCGTCGCCTCAAGCATCTGGCCAAGGGGCCGCGCGCTCCCTACCCTGCCCGCGCTGTGACTCGCACCCAGCCGCTCTGCCCCGCGCCGGACCTCCCACCCGGCGCGACGCGCAAATTCGTCTTCACCCTCGAAGGCATCCGGCGCGAGGGCTTCGCGGCGAACGTGCGCGGCCATCTCGTCGCCTACGAGAACGCCTGCCGCCACATCCCCATCCCGCTCGATGACGACGGCGACTTCTTCACGGCCGACGGCGACTTTTTCATCTGCCGGACCCACGGCGCAATTTACGAACCGCTCAACGGACGCTGTCTCCACGGCCCCTGCGGCGGCCTCAGCCTAAAGCCCCTGCGCGTCGTGGATGTGAAGGGCGAACTCTGGGTCGTCCTCCCGCCGGAGCCGGAAGAGCCGCCCTTCATCGTCGCGTAGCCACCGCACCACGGCGGCGGCCAAGTGGCCTGAACATCGCCCACCTCCGCCCGTCCAAAACCGCGCCGTCACCGGCCTTTGAAACACCAACCATGAAACGCACCTCGTTCCTCGCCACCCTCACCCTCGTCACCTTCCTCGGCTCGCCCGCGCTCCGTGCCCAGACCAAACCCGACGCGAAACCCGACGCCAAGACGGAAGCCAAAAAGGACGCGAAGAAGGACGCCAAGCCCGCGATCCCCAATCCCGTCCAGCCCCCCGACGTCGCCGCGCCGAAGTTCAGCAACGGCCAGCCCGACGCCGGTTTCCTCAAGACCCACGAGGGCTACGTCGCCATCGCCAAGGCCGGCGGCGTGGACGTGCTCTTCCTCGGTGACTCGATCACCGCCGGCTGGCGCGGCTCCAAGGAGATTTGGGACAAGAGCTTCGGCGGCTACAAGACCGCCAACTTCGGCATCGGCGGCGACCGCACCCAGCACGTCCTCTGGCGCATCACCAACGGCGAGCTCGACGGCATCAAGCCCAAGGTGGTCGTGCTCATGATTGGCACCAACAACTCCGGCAACGACGACGCGCCCGGCATCGCCAAGGGCGTGACCGCCATCGTGAAGGCCATCCACGACAAGTCGCCGTCCACCAAGGTGCTCCTCCTCGCCGTCTTCCCGCGCGGCAGCAAGCCCGACGGCGCGTTCGGGCCGGCGTAGGAGAAGCTCAAGCAGGTCAACGCCACGCTCGCCAAGCTCGACGACGGCAAGAGCGTTCACTACCTCGACATCGGCGAGAAGTTCCTCACCGGCGGCGTGCTCAAGGCGGAAATCATGCCCGACTTCCTCCACCTCTCG
>JAYTIO010000695.1:0-10064 GCA_043731805.1 Pedosphaera sp.
CGGAGACGACGGTTGCCTTTGAAGAGTCGGGCTAGTTTTCGGAACATGGCGACAAAAAGTTGACCGCAAGCAAGACGGGATTAGCCACAAAGAGGCACAGAAAGCACAAAAGGAAACCGAGGCAGAAATCCGTTTGTGCCTTCTGTGCCTTTTGGTGGCAGTTCAAGTTGTTGTTCATCGCGGTCATTTGCGATCACGCCTCGCGCCGCAGCGCGAGGTCCACCATCATCTGGCACAGCTCGGCGTAACTCAGCCCGGCGGCAGCGGCGGCCTTGGGCAACAGGCTCGTCGCGGTCATGCCGGGCAGCGTGTTGACTTCGAGCACCACGGGGTCGCCATTCGCCCGCACCATCACGTCCACGCGCGCGTAGTCGCGGCCACCGATGGCGTTGAAGGCCGCGTAGGCTGCGTCTTGGATGCGGGCGGTGGTAATCGCGTCGAAGTCCGCCGGGCAGAAGTATTCCGTCGCCCCGGCGGTGTATTTGTTCGCGTAGTCGTAGCTGCCTTGCTTCGGGCGCACCTCGACCACTGGCAACGCGCGGCCTGCGAGGATGCCCACCGTCGTCTCGCGCCCGATGATGCGCTCTTCCATGAGCACCTCGGTGTCGAACTTCAGTGACTCCGTGAGCTTCGCGGGAAACTCCGCCGGTGAAGCCACGAACTGCAAGCCGACGCTGCTGCCCTGCCGCACGGGCTTGAGCACCACCGGCGTTTGCCAGCCGTCGGGCCATCGCGCGTCCGCCGACTTGAAGGTCATGAACTTCGCCGTCGGCACGCCGAGCGTTACGCACTTCTGTTTCGTGAGCACCTTGTCGAACGCCAGCCGGCTCGCCTCCGGGTCGCAGCCGGTGTAGGGCACGCGCATCGCTTCGAGCTCACGCTGCACCGTGCCGTCCTCGCCGTAAGTGCCGTGCAACGCGAGGAAGACGACTTCCGTGCCGACGGGCAAAGCCCACTGGCCCGGCCCCTTGGGGTCAAGCGCATGCACGGTGTGGCCGTTCGAGCGCAGCGCCGCCGCGACCGCCGCGCCTGAGCGGAGCGAGACTTCGCGCTCGGCAGACGGGCCGCCGAGCATGACGGTGATGGTGAGCGGGCTGGGCATAGTTCAGTCCTCGCCGACAATTTCCACTTCGGTCTCCAGCTCCACGCCGCGCTCCGCCCGAGCGGCCGTGCGGATGACCTCGATGAGCGCCAGCACGTCGCGCGCGGTGGCCGTGCCGTCGTTGATGATGAAATTGCCGTGAATGCCCGACACGACCGCGCCGCCGCCGCGCGTGCCTTTGAGACCAAGTTCGTCCACCAGCTTGCCGGCAGGGATGGCTTGAGGGTTCTTGAAGATGCAGCCGGCGCTCGGCTCCTTGGGCTGCGAGGTCCAGCGCTTCTGCTGACACTCGGCGAGCTTCGCCTCGATTTGCTCACGCGGAGCTGGACGGCCCTGGAGCACCGCGCCGAGGGCAACGGCGGACTTGAGCAACGGGCAGCTCCGATAGGTCGTCGCCACGTCACGCGCGGCGCGCTCGTGGGCGGTGCCGTGGTAGTCCATGAAGCGGAGCGTCTGGACCGCTTCGAAGGTCCAGGCGTTCATCGCGCCGGCGTTCATGCGGAGCGCGCCACCGAGGTTGCCGGGGATGCCTTCGAGGAACTCCAAGCCGCCGAGACCGTGGCGCTTCGCGGTGAGCGCAATGTTCTTCAGCTTCGCGCCCGCGCCGCAGCGGAGTTGCTCGCCGTCCACTTTGATGTGCGAGAAGGCCGGAGTGCCGAGGTGGATGACGACACCGCGAATCCCGCCGTCGCGGATGAGCAAGTTCGAGCCGCGCCCGAGCAGGAAGAACGGCACATCTTGGTTGTGGCAGCAGCGCAGCACGGTCGCCAGCTCGGACTCGTCCGCCGGCTCGACGTAAATCTCCGCCGAGCCGCCGACACGGAGCGTGGTGCGCTTGGCCAGCGGCTCGTTGCGCCGCAGCACGGTCTCGGACGAGAGCAGCGCGCTGAGTTCCGCCGCGAGGTCGGCGGCGGGCGCGATGGGTTCTGGCGGAGCGCAGGTCATGGGATTGCCGATTGAAGCGGGCGGGCGGACTCCAGTCGGGCCTCGACGGGGCGCGGCTTAACGGACTTGGCGAAGTGCGCGGGCGGCTGCCACTCGGCTTCGGCGGAGTTGGTGGCGGTGGCGGGCAAACCGCAGGCGCGGAGGATGCGCTCGGCAATGTCAGCGGCGGCGGTGGGCTGGTGCCACTGAGCGAGCGCGACTTGCATCTGCGCACGGGCGGCAGTGTTCGTGAGCAACTCGGAGACGAGCGCGGCGAACTGTGCGGGCCGCGTCGTGCGCTGGTTCAACAGCCGCGCCGCGGCGGTGACGGCGAAGGCGCGGGCGTTGTGGAGCTGGTGGTCGTCCGCAGAAGTCGGCAGCGGGACGAGGAGGCTCGGCACGCGCATCGCGGCGAGTTCCGCAAGCGAGGAAGCTCCGGCGCGGCTCACGACGAGCGTCGCCGCTCCGAGGGCGAGTTCCATCTCGGTGAGGAACGGCTGGACGAGGGAGCGGGTTTTGAGTTTTGGGTTTTGAGTTCCGAGTTGCTCGTAGGCCGCACGCGCCTTGTCGGCATCGTTCGCGCCGGTGAGGTGGATGAACTGGAGGTCGGGATGACGGGCGGTGAGTTCAGCCAGCGCGCCGAGCGCCAAGTCGTTCAGCCCGGTCGCACCTTGGCTGCCGCCGGTGATGACGAGCGTGGGGCGCTTCGCGTCGAGGCCGAGCGCCAGGCGGCAGCTCGCGGCGTCAGCGGGGGCGAACTGCTCGCGCACGGGCGTGCCAGTGACAGCGTGGCGTTGAATCCACAGCCGACTCGCGGCCTGCGGGAAGCCGACGAACGCCTCGTCCACGACGTGCGCGAGCCAGCGGTTCGCGCGACCGGGGATGGTGTTCGAGTCGTGGAGGAAGGTCTTCGCGCCGAGTTGTTTTCCAGCCAAGACCGGCGCGGCGCTGGTGAAGCCGCCCATCGCGAGCACGGCACGGGGCGGGCGCGGGGCGAAGAGTTGCTTCGCCGCTTGATACGAGGCAAACGAGGCGCGGGCGAAGGCGAACGGGTTGCCTTGCAGCGCGACGGCGGGGAGTGTGGCGACTTGCAGGTCGCGCACGGTGCGCACGGCTTGCTGGTCCACTTCCTTGGGCGAGACGAGCAGAAGAACGTCGCAGTCGCGGCGCTGCAATTCCTCCGCGACGGCCAGCCCCGGGAAGAGATGTCCACCCGTGCCACCGCAGGCGATGGCGACGAGGGGTTTTTCCGGGGCGCGTTGCATCAGGTGAGGCGCGGGAGGGCGGTGAAAGGGTTGTCGTCGAGTGGTGCGGCGACCGCGAAGGGCTTGTCGGTGGCACGGCGGGCGACACTCAGGACCAAGCCGGTGGAGATGAGGAGCATGACGAGGTTCGAGCCGCCGTAGCTGATGAAGGGCAGCGGCAGGCCCTTGTTCGGCAGGACCATCGTGACAACGCCGATGTTGATGAAGACCTGCACGCCGACGAGGAAGGTCAGGCCAACGACGAGGAGCTGGCCGAAGAGGTCGCTTGCGCGCCATGCGATGCTCAGGCCGCACCAGCAGAGCAGGCCGTAGGTCACCAGCAGGCCGAGCGTGGCGACGAGGCCAAACTCCTCCGCGATGACGGGGAAGATGAAGTCGGTGTGGTGCTCCAGGAGGAAGCCAGTTTTTTGGCGGCTGTTGCCGAGGCCGAGGCCGGTGACCCCGCCGGAGCCGATGGCGTATTTCGACTGGAGACCTTGGTAGGCGATGGTCTTCGCGTATTTCTCAGGGTGTAACCAGGCGTCAATGCGGGCGCGGCGAACATCGTTGCTCATCAACAGCGCGCAGATGAGGGCGAAGCCCGCGAGGCCGAGCGGAACGAGATGCGCCTTTCGCGCGCCCGCCACGAGCAGCACAATCCACACGACCAGGCCCAGCAGCATGGTGGTGCCGAAATCCTTGCCTGCGAGCACAAGCCCGAGGGCGCACGCGGCGAGCGCGCCGGGGAACAGGACGCCGTGCTTGAACTCCTTCATGCGGGCGCGATGGAGACAGGCCCAGTGCGCGAGCATGACCATGACGGCGACCTTCGCGATTTCCGACGGCTGGACGGTGAAGCCGGGCAGTTTAATCCAGCGCTTGGCCCCGTTGATTTCATCGCCCTTCACGGCGGTGAAGGCGAGGAGGAGGCAGGCGATGGCCAGGCCGGGCCAGACGACTTTGCGGAGCCAGCGGTAATCAAGCGCCGTCGCGCCGATGCACGCCACTAGGCCGATGGCAGCGAAGATGGACTGCTTGATGAGATACTTCTCGCCTTCCTGCGTCATGCTCGCGCTGTAGAGCATCACCAAACCGAGCGCGAGCAGGACGGCGACACTGGCGGCGTAGAGAGTGGCGATGCGGCGGATGTTCATGGGTGGAGGGGAGTGGGAGAGAGATTCTGAGCGAGCTTACGAGCAAGAGTAAGTAGGGCGGCTGCGTGGAAGCTAATAATCCCAAGCCTGCCCTTATGCCTAATCCCCAAGCGCACAGGCCGGGCACCAACCGCCGACGGGACGAAACGCGGCGGCAGTGCATGCCGTGCGCCCGTCCCGTCGTCGCCAGTCAGCCGGTGCATCGGTGAGTGGTGTTTGGTTGAGCGGTCGCGTCAGCTCAGAACTGGCCGGGGGCTTTCGGGGCCGGGGCCGGTTCGCCCAGCGACGGCAGCGCCGGCGGGGTCAACGGCACAGTCTCCGGCTTGGGCGCGGCGGGCATGAGGCCAGACGGCTCACTGGATTTCTTCGCGCCACCAGCGGGCACCTTGAGCTTCTGGCCGACCTTGATCTGGTCAGTCTTAAGGCCGTTCGCTTCGCGGAGCTTGGCGACGGTGGTGCCGTGGCGTTTGGCGATGCTGCCGAGGTTGTCGCCGGACTTGACGGTGTAGGCTCCGTCGGAGTCAGGCGCGGCGGGCGCACCAGTCTTGGTCCCGTTGGCTTTCACCGGCTTCGGCGCGGCGGCGGGGATGTTGACCTTCTGGCCAATCTTCAGCTTCGTGGAGTCAACCCCAGGGTTTGCGGTTTCGATGGCCTTCGCGCCGACGCCATACTTCTTGGCCATGGTGGAGAAGGAATCGCCTTTGGCGACGACGTGAACTTTCGCCTCACCCGTCGGCGCGGCCGGCGGCGGCTCAGACACGGGCGGCGTGATGGGCGTGATGGGCACGACCGGCACGACGGGCACCGGGGCCACCGGCGGCGCAACGGGCGTGGTCGGCAGCGGGGCAAGCCCCGGCGTCCCAACGCCGGGTGAGGGTGGCGGCGCGCTGCCGATGGGCGGCAACGTCCCGGGCGCAGGCGCGACTGGCGAGCCGAGGTCCGCCGGCGGCGTGATGGGCGGCAAGACGGGCTCGGGGGCTTTGCGAGCCTCGGCCTTCGGCTCGGGTTTGCACCCGGCCATCATAATGCCGCCGAAGACGACGACATGGATGCCGACGAAGACGGCGACGATGACGGGGAGGTTGGTCTTCCGCTTGGCGTTCTGCTCCAGGCGGGAGCCTTGCGGGTTTAATGGATTTTCAGTGCTCATGGTGTTGCGTGGTGTGCTGTGTTCGCTGCGTTGTTTGGCTCGCCAGAGCGGTCCGGTCCCTGGCGAAATTGTTTGGTTAAGTCTGCAAATTATTTTCGGTTTAGCTCACGCCATCGGTTCCCGTTTTAATCGGTGTTTCGCCTGCCCCCATTCGTGGGGCCGTCGGCGGTGGCACCGCCATTACTGGGGCCTTGCAACTGCCCGACGGCTAGTCGAAACACTTCACCCCGGTGGCGGTAGTCACGGAACAGATCGAAGCTCGAACAGGCTGGCGAAAGCAAAACCACATCGCCAGACACTGCATTTTTGACCGCTTCGTGGACCGCTTCTAGCAATGAATCCACGAGGGTGCAAGGGGTAAACAGGCTCCACGCGGCGCGGAGCTTTTCGCGCGTCTCGCCGAGCAGGAAGGTGTGCTTGACGCGCTGCGCCAGGAGCGGGCCGAGGTCGTGGTAATCCAGCCCTTTGTCGCGTCCGCCAGCGATGAGCAGGACGTTGGGTTCGCCGGGCTGCGCGGCGGGCATGGTTTGGAGCGCCTTCGCGACCGCGTCCAGATTGGTGGCCTTCGAGTCGTTGACGAACTTGACGCCGTTGATTTCGGCCACGAGCTCACAGCGGTGCGCGCCGGGCTTGAAGGTGGTGATGGCCGCGACCATTTCCTCCAGCGGCAAGCGTAGCACGCGCCCCACCGCGAGCGCAGCCATGACGTTCTCGGCGTTGTGCGGGCCGCGCAGTTGGGTTTTCTCCAAGTCAATGAGCGGCCCCACCCACCCCTCGATGCGGCTGATGATGAGCGAGCGGTCTAGGTGGATGTCGGCACGGCGATTCTGCGCGCTGAAGGTGATGAGCTTGGCGGGAACCTTCACGCCGAGCGCGCGCAGCATGGCCAGCGCCTCGGTCTGCACGATGGCCCAGTCGAACGGCTGCTGGTTCTCGAAGAGGCGGGCCTTGGCGCGGGCGTAGTCAGCCATCGTGTGATGACGGTCGAGATGGTCGGGCGTGAGGTTCAGCAAAACCGCAACGGCAGGGCGGAAGAAGCGAATCGTCTCCAACTGGAACGAGCTGACTTCGAGCGTGAGGTAGTCGAGTTGCTTCGACGCGTCGGCGACGGCGGACAGCGGCCGGCCGATGTTGCCGACGGCGAGCGTGCGCTTGTGACAGTGCGTGAGTAGGTGCTCAATCAGTTCGGTCGTCGTAGTCTTCCCGTTCGTGCCCGTGACGGAGACGTTGAGGCAGACCGCCTGTTGCCAGCCGAGCTCCAGCTCGCCGATGACGGAGATGTCGCGCTGCCGCAGTTCCTTCACGAGCGGCGAATCCATCGGCACTCCGGGGCTGACCACGGCAAAATCAAACTGTCCGGCGGGCGGGAGCCGCAGGTCCAGTTCCACGCGCACGCCGAGGTCGCGCAACTCCTCCGCCTCGCGCCGCAGCGCGGGCGTGTCGGAGTTGTCCATTGCGGTGACGCGCGCCCCGCGCGCGACGAGCAGGCGCGCCGCCGCCGCCCCGCTCAGGCCGAGGCCGATGACCAATACGACTTTGTCTTGGAGGCGGAACATTTTGGGTTAGCCGCAAAAGGGCTTAGAGAGCGCAAAAGGGGATGGAGCGCAGCCTTCAGGCCGCTTCAACGCAACCAGTTCGAGCGTGCCCAAGTCACGCCGGACGCTGCGGCGGGCTGAGGCCCGCGCTCCTTTGCGTTCTTTGTGTTCTTTCGCGGCCATTGTCTTAACGGAGTTTCAACGTCGCCAGGGCTGCCACCGCGCAGACGACGCACAGAATGTAAAACCGCGTGACGACTTGGGACTCATACCAGCCGAGTTTCTGAAAGTGGTGATGCAGCGGGGCCATGAGAAACACCCGTCGGCCCGCGCCGAAGCGGCGCTTCGTGTATTTGAACCAGCCGCGCTGAATCATCACCGAGACGATTTCCACCACGAACACCCCGCCCGCGATCACCAGCACGAACGGCTGGTGAATCAGCACCGCCATGATGCCCAACACGCCGCCCAGCGCGAGCGAGCCCGTGTCGCCCATGAACACCTGCGCGGGATGGCAGTTGAACCAGAGGAAGCCCAGACTCGCCCCGATCATTGCCGCGCAGAACACCGCGAGTTCCCCCGCGCCCGGCACGAACGGCACGAAGAGGTAGCGCGCAATCACTGCGTTGCCCGCGATGTAGGTGAAGATGAGAAAGACCATCGTCACGATGAGCGTGCAGCCGATGGCCAGCCCGTCCAACCCGTCCGTGATGTTCACCGCGTTGCTGCTGCCCACGATGGCGCAGACCGTGATGAAGCCGCCCACCCACGCCGCGTCCGTCAGCACCGCGTGCTTCAGGAACGGCACATGAACCTCCGAGATGAGCTTGGTCGTCTCCGGCATCAG
The DNA here is from genome assembly GCA_043731805.1 of Pedosphaera sp. Taxonomy (GTDB): domain Bacteria; phylum Verrucomicrobiota; class Verrucomicrobiia; order Limisphaerales; family SXTU01; genus SXTU01. The sequence continues at coordinate 7,957 of JAYTIO010000695.1, forward strand.
CCAGAGCGTCCAGGCGATGAAGCCCGCCAGCGCGAACTGCACCACCAGCTTCACGTTCTCCGCCGCGCCCGCGCTCTTCTGCTCGGAGAGCTTCTTGTAGTCGTCGTAGAAGCCCAGCGCTGCGAGCACCAGCAGCGACACCAGCGTCAGCACGATGAACGCGTTCCACTGCGCCCACATCAGCGCGCTTAAATCCACCACCAGCACAATCAAAATGCCGCCCATGCCCGGCACGCCCTGCTTCGTGAAGACTTGGTTGCCCGTCGTGCCGGCTTCCTGCGCCTTGTCGAGATAGTCCTGACCAAACTTCATTTCCTTCAGCCACGCGATGACCAGCGGGCCCAGCCACAGACTCAACAGCAACGCCGAAATCGCCGCGCCCGCCGTGCGCACGGTGATGTAGCGGAACACCCGCAGCGCCGACAACGAGTCGGCCCAGGCGGTGCCAGCGGCTTGTTCCTGAATCCATTGGCTGAGATAGAAAAACATTCGTCATCGAACTGCGGTCATTCAGTCCCGGCGGTGCTGCAGCAAGAACTTCCCAGGCGTCGTCCGCGCCTGCTCCCAGCGGCACAGCCGGCCAAGGAAGCCCGGCCCGCGCCCGTGGTTCTGCAACTCCCGCACCAGCTTCTTCGCCGTGCGCTGCTGCAGTCGGTCGGTTTTCGCACTCATGGCGGGTCAGTTCATTTGGGCGGCGAGCGGCTTGATCAGCCCGCCCGCGCTGGTTCCGTTGCGGATCACCTCGCCCACGCGCTCCAGGCGCGTCGCGCGGGAGGCCTTCAGCAGCACCACGTCGCCCGGCAGCAGTTCGCCGCGCACGGTCTCGCCCGCGCCCGCGACCTCGGCGATTTCCGTGACGGAGCTCAACCCCGCGGCCCGCGCCGCGCCGGCGAGATGGCCCGCCATCTTGCCCACGGCGAAGAGCCGGTTCACCCCCAACTCCGCCGCGCGCCGACCGACCTCGACGTGCGCCGCGACGCTGTGCGTGCCGAGTTCCGCCATGTCGCCGAGCACCGCCACGCGGCGGCCGGTGCAGGGCAGGTCGTGGAGCGTTTGTAGCGCGGCGAGCATTGAGTCCGCGTTGGCGTTGTAAGCGTCGTCGAGCACGCGCACGCCGTGCGCTTCCCACAGTTGCAGGCGCATCTTGGGCGGGGTGCATCCCGCCCAAGCGCGCCGCACTTGCTCCCCGGAGAGGCCGAGTTCGGCTCCCACCGCACCGGCGAGCAGAGCGTTCAAAACTTGATGCCGGCCCAGCAGCCCCAGCCGATACGTGCCGGAGTGGGCGGCCAGCGGGCTGGCGACGGTGAAGGTCTGTCCGTGCTCGTCACAGCGCACGTCGGTCGCGCGCCAGTCGTTCTGCGGGCCGAAGCCGACGCGCACCACGCGAGCGCGGGTGCGGCGAACGACGAGTTCCATCTCCGGGCAATCACCGTTTACAAAGAGCACGCCGTCGCTGGGCAACAGCTCGGCCAGCCAGCCTTCCTCCTGCGCGACGCCGTTCACGTCGCCGAAGAATTCCAGGTGCTCGCGACCGATGCTGGTGAGGACGCCGAAGCGCGGCTGGATGAGTTTCACGAGCGGCGCGAGTTCGCCGGGATGGTTCGTGCCGACTTCGAGCACCGCGCTGGTGTGCGGCTGTTCCAGCCGCAGCAGCGTGTGCGGCACGCCGATGTCGTTGTTGAAGCTCGCCTCGCTCCACAGCGCCGGGCCGCCTTCGCGCAGCACGGCGGCGATGAGGTCCTTCGTGGTCGTCTTGCCGTTCGAGCCGGCGACGGCGATGACGGGCAGGGTGAAGTCCTGGCGGTAACGGGTCGCGAGTTGGGCGTAGGCCGTGCGGGTGTTCGCGACGGCGACCAGTGCCGGCGGCTTCCAGCCGCCGTCCGTGGTGCTGTTAGCCATAGGCGGCGACTGGAAGTCGCCGGCACGAGCGCGCTCCACCATCACTGCAGCAACGCCCTTCGCTGCGACTTCGGCGAGGAACTTGTGCCCGTCAAACTGCTCGCCCGCGAGCGCGATGAACAAGTCGCCGGGCTGCGCCTGCCGCGAGTCCGTGCAGACGCGGGAGACCAGGGTGTCCCCTGCGCCACGGAGGATTTCTCCACCGGTCG
>JAYTIO010000696.1:0-3946 GCA_043731805.1 Pedosphaera sp.
CGGTCAGCCAGATGACCAGCGGCCGCCCCTTGGTCTCCTTGGGTGCGATGACCAGAATGGGAATGTCATCCACCTTGGCGTGCAGGGTCTGTAGTTCGCTGTCCTTCTCTTGGGCAAGGCCGGGAACGAAACTCAGCCCCATTATGGTCAGCGTCCCGAGCCAGCCGGGCCACCTACCGGGATGGGCGCACCGGGTTGTTGGCGAGTTAGCGTGGGGTGGCTTCGGTTCAGTCTGCATGCGGCGCTGGATGAACGCCCGAGTGTCACCAATCCTGGCGGCAGCTCAAGCCAATCAGCTCCGGGGAACTAGGACGCGATCAGCAGCGAGCGGTCGGTGCTTGCACCGGCACAATGGTTTTCTGTCGCCACTCCACTTCCGCCTCACTTGCCCTCCCACACCTGGAACTTCCGGACGCGCACCTTGGCCCCGCTCACGGCCAGCCACCAGCGGGCCTTCGGTTGCGCCAGTGTCGCGTGCTGGCCCAGCAGCGGGTGCCCGTCCACCGTCGCGGCCATCCGATCGCCGTGCCACTCGAACCGCACCGCATACCATTGACCGGGCTGAAGGTTCAGGACGGCCTCCGCCAAAGTCTGGCCGGGCTGCTTGCCTTTGACCTCGGAGGAGTCCTCCACCAACTTCGCGCTCTTCGCGGTGATGACCAGCCGACCGACGTGCTTGTTCGTCGCATCGCAACCAAGGATGAACGTCCGGCCACCTTCGAACTGAAACTCACACTCGACGACCGCGCTCGACAGTCCCACCTCGTGCCACAGGACCGCCGCGTGCTTGTCCTCCGCCACCTCGGTGATGACCAGTTCGCCCGCCTTCACCTCCCAGGTGCCGTGCTTCACCGTCCAGCCCGTGCCCAGCGGCTCCTTCAGGTCCGGATGCGCCACCAGCTTGCCCGGTATGACCAGCGGTGTCCTGGGCTCTTCAGCGGCCAGACTCAGGGCGAGGCAAATGAACAGGAGCGTGAGCGATGGCTTCATGGGGTGAAGTGCGCTACGACAGAAACAAATCGGCTGACACGCTGAAATGTTTGGCCAGCGTGCGGACGTGCGCCAGCGTCAACTGCCGTTCACCGCGCAGGATCATTCCGCCCAGGGTTCGATGCACCCCCAGCAGACGTGCCAGGTCCGCCGCGCTCATGTCGTGGGCGTCCAACAGGTGTTGCAAGGCGTCCAGCGCGGTGACTTTGGTTGTGCCGAGCTGGGCGTGCTCCTTCTCGTAGTCCTCGATCAGCCGGCAGAGCAGGTCGAAGTAGTCCTCCTGGTCCGGCGTCAACTTGTGCCCGGCCATCGCGTCCGTGATTTCCGTGACGTTCTCAAAGTCCACCTTGTCGTGGATCGGCCGCGGCGTGAGCAGTCGACACAGGCCGACGTAGTCCTTGGCGAGCCGGGTAAACTCAATTTTCGTGGCGATCGTCTTCATAATGATTCTTTCCAGAGGTCTTTGCTGTATTCGGCGTGCGTCATGAACCGCAGTGTGTAGGCGATCTGGCGGTTGAAATGAGCCGCCACAATCAGGCGGTAATCATTCCGCCGGAGGTTGAAGATCAAAACCTGCCGCCCGCTGCGGACTTTCACGGAATCCGTGTCCGGATAACTGCGCCGCACGTCCAGAAGGCTGCGCCAGGTTGCCGCCTTCACGGTCTTGCGCCAGACATCCAAGTGACGGGCCGCTGGCGGGTGTTCGCGCCCGGCCGCCACGAGGAACGCTTCTTTGATGATCCGCACAGATACAAATTGTATTCATCAAGCAGGCCTGTCAATCACGATCAACCCGTGCGAACCGCTGAAGAAAACTCCGGCGCTGCCACGGGTGAGAAGCAATTCCAGTTGCCGTGGCAGCACGTTGAAATACGCTGCTCGCCAGACGGTGCGCAAGCGCCTCGTGGCTGTGATGCGCCAGATCTGAAGTGAGGATTTCCAACATCGAACATACCGCAGAAGCCGGTGCCTCCCTCTACCACATCAAGGTCGTGCTCCGGGGGCCAAAACCGGCCATCTGGCGTCGGCTCCAAGTCCCCGCCAACGCCCGGCTCGACTGGCTGCACGCCGTCCTGCAGGTGACGCTCGGTTGGACCAACAGTCATTTGCATCAGTTCAAGGTGGAGGACGACTGCTATTCTGACACGCGCCATCACTTCGCCGAGTTTGAGGACGACCCGGAGATCCGCGATGCGAGTAAGTTCACACTCCAGCAAATCGCCCCGGACCTGAAGGACACCATCTTCTACGAATACGACTTTGGCGACTCATGGGAACACGAGATCACGGTTGAGCGGCAGCTTCCGGGGGCCGCCAACTCTGCTTCTGCTGCGCTCTGCCTCGATGGGGCCCGGGCTTGTCCTCCGGACGACTGTGGTGGTGTCGGTGGCTACGAGGACTTGCTGAAGATACTCAAGAATCGGAAGCATCCAGAGCACAAGAGCATGAAGGAGTGGCTGGGCCGCCCGTTCGATGCTGAAGCCTTCGACCTGGCAAAGACCAATCTCTGGTTGAGGAAACTGAAGTGGCCGCGGGTGACGGAAGCGCAGCTGCGCAAAGTGCTCCTGGGCCGGGACAGTTAGCAGGCGCCCGCGACCTTCGGCTACACCACTGCCGTGACCCCATATCCTGACCCTTGGGGTTTTTGCCTTTAGAGCGTCTCGGCCGGCTCGTGGCGTGGGGGCGGGTAGAGGGACCAGGTGACGCCGAGTTTGCGCTGACCCTGCCGTGCGCCCATGAGTATGTGGCCACCCTTTTCGAGGAGAAGTTCGAGCGCGACCGGTTCGGCCCCGATTTTCTCCGGCTCCACCTCGGTGATGGTGAAGGTGCCGAGGGCGTGCTGCTCGGGATCGTGCATGGCGTGGCGTTGTTCAAGCGTGAAGTCGAATTCCGCCTTGGGGGTCTTGAAGGCGACGGGGAGTTTCATGCGCTTGGGCATGCCGGAACCGGCCTCGAACACGGCCACCTCGGTCTTGCCCTCGCGGATGGAGTAGATGGTCCGGCGCAACGAGGTGCCGCCGGGATGCAGTTCGGCGGGAACCTCGCCGCGGGCGAAACGGCCGGTCCACTGGTCGAGTTCCGTCTCGAACGCGGCTCGCTCCTCGCGGGTGAGGGTCAGCTCCGCCAGGGCGCGGCGGCAGGTGGCCACGGCTTCGTCGCGCAGGCCCATGGCGTGGAGGGCGCGGGCGAAGTTCATGTGGGGGCGGGAGCGGGTCTCGCCTTTTTGAAGGCGGGGCTTGGTGAGGGCGGCGACCCATTCGTGCTCGCCGCAGGCGGCCAGCATGCCGGTGTAGGTGAGGAAGATTTCATCGAGGCCGGGGGCAAGCTTGTAGGCGTCAGCAGCCCAGCCCACGGCGGTTTCGCGGTCGTCACGCTTCCAGGCGCTGTGGGCGGCGAGGAGGAAACCCTGCCAGGAGCCGACCCAGCCTGTGCGGGGCCGGGAGTATTCGGCGAGGTTGAGTTCCTTGTGGTCGGTTTCAAGGTCGGTGCGACTGAGATACATGAGCTGGAGCGAGCCTTTGTGGTTGGGGTCGCGCTTGAGGGCCAGTTCCAGTTGCGCCCAAGCGGCGGTGATGTCCTGAAGGTCCACAAAGGCCTCGGCGAGGTGGAAGCAGGTCCAAGGGTTGGTGCGGTCCAGCTCGGCGGCGCGTTGGAGCGGGACGAGGGCGTCGGCGGGTCGGCCGGTGACGCGCAGGGCCACGCCGAGGTTGCGGTGGGCCTCGGCGTTGGCGGGGTCCAGCTCGACGGCGCGGGTCAAGGCGCTCAGGGCCAGGTCGAGGAACAGCGCGTCCTGGAGCACTTGGCCACCATATTGGCGGAGCATCACCGGGTTGTCCCAGTGCTTTTTCAGGTCGTTCCCAAAGAAGACGCGCAGTTCGTCCTTGGTCAGGTAGGAGGCTTCATCAGGCTTGCCGTGCGGCCCGGCGCGGAAGAGGGCACCGAGGCGTTCGAGCGC
>JAYTIO010000697.1:0-2024 GCA_043731805.1 Pedosphaera sp.
TTGCAACTTTCACTGCCATAGTTCGTGTTCGTTTAGGTTGGGTTTCAAAACCGACAGGGGGCGCATCGTAGAGAGGAGCGGGGGGGCGTCAACGGGTAATTCTGCGAGTTGCACACGCCGCTTGGGCGAGCGGCCCACCGCCCCGAGGCTACTTGCTCACCAGCCGCATCTGGATGGGCGAGAGGTCGAGGAGGTAGCGCTTGCCGGGCGGCGCGGGCGGGACCCCGACGAGGTATTTCTTCTCGATGAGTTCGTCGGCGTCCTTGGGCAGGCGGAGGTTGTCTTTGTGGAACCGGCCCACGGCGACTTCGAGCTGCCGGGAGGACATGACAGGCAGCTTCTCCGGGTCGGTGATGCCGGCGGCGACGGCAGCGGCGATTTCCTCGCTGGCCACCGGGCCGACGGCCGGCACTCCGTGGGCGGCGGGCACACCCTCCAAGGTTGGGGCTGGGCTGCCGGCGACAAGGGGCTTGAATTCGATGGGGGGTTCGAGGTTGACGGCCTTGCCGGCCTCGGTGCGCTGGTGGGTCCACCACCACAGGCCCCCGACGACGAGGAGGACGGCCCAGGTGGCGGGCTTCTTGAGCAGTTGCAGGCCGTAGCCGATGGCGACGAAGAGGGAGACGAAGAAGTTTTGCATGGTGAGCGGAGTTAGTTCGGATAGGTGGTTGACTCGCGGAGGGCCAGCACGTCGGCGTTGGTCATGGCGAACTGGTGGTCGGGCAGCCAGTCCACCGGGTAGGTGCGGAGGGAGTCCTTGTCCCGGATGCCGTAGAGATCAATGTGCCCGTCGGCGAAGGCCATCGCGTCGCGGCCGCCGTGGAGGAAGGAGGGCATATGGAAGTAGCCCTCGGCCTGATTGGTGTTCATCGGCACGCGGGTCATGCTGGTGCAGATGGTGTAGGGGTTGAGTTCGAGGAAGGTGAAGATGGCCGCCGGGTTGGCGATGTCGCCGGGGCGTTGGAAGGTGGTGTAGTCCGGCTCGGTTTCGCTCTGGCTGCCCGCACCCATGTATTGGTTCAGGCCGAAGCTGCGGGTGAGCGGCTGGCCTTGGACGTCGTGGCGGACGGCGGGGCAACGGTAAACACGCGGGTTGGGAATCATCCCGGCGAAGGCGGCGAGCTTGGGGTCGGTGAGGAACGCGGGATTGGTGACGCTGTCGTAGGTGTAGTGGTAGTCGCCCTGCACCCAGGGCGGGTTGCCGGGGTTGTTGGTGCCGGGCTGGGGGCGGTAGTTGAGGACGAGCTGGTCGTCGTGGTCGGCAGAGTGCCGCAGCCAAGCGAGGGTGATTTGGCGGAGGTTGCTGATGCACTCGGCGCGCTGGGCGCGGGCTTTCGCCTGGGTGATGCCACCGAGGAGCAGGCTCATCAGCACGGCGATGATCACAATGACTACGAGGAGTTCCAGCAGCGCGAAGGCGCGGGCCGACGAGCGGACTGGGTGACACCCGCGCGTCATAGGCCGCGGGTCATGCGATTGGCGAACCAGATCAAGTCCTCGTTGCCCGGGCCGTTGAGGCCCGTATGGTCGGCGATCCAAGGCACCGGCCAGACACGGTCCATCTCGGGCGTGAGCATCTTTTGCGGCTCCACATGGCCGTCCGCGTAGCTGACCACCGTGACCTTGCCGTGCGGGAAGCCGGGGAGCGTGGCGAACTCCCCGTTGGTGATGGACCCGCTGGCGTCGGCGTCCAGCGAGTTAAAGCGCAGGGCGGGGGTGCAGATGAGGTAGGGATTCATCTCGGTGAACACGATGCGCTCCGCAGGCTGCGTCACATCCTGCATTCTCAGGTAATTCTCAAACCCACTGGGGGCCAAGGTGCTGCGGACGCCCATATAAGGGTTCATGCTGAAGTGCCGGGTCATAGAGACGCCTTGGACGTTATGCTTGACCGCTCCGCATTGGTAGATGCGAGGGTTCAACCGAGCGGAGGCGAAGGCCGCATAGGCGGGGTCGGTGATATACAGCTCGTTCGTGACCGTGTTGTAATCGTAGTGGGTGGCCCCGGACACCCACGGAAGATT
>JAYTIO010000698.1:0-2899 GCA_043731805.1 Pedosphaera sp.
TAACCCTGTCCGACAGGAATCGGAACGCTGTCCGGCAGAAATCGGAACCTTGTCCGACAGAAATTAGAATCCCTGTCCGACAACCATCGGAATACGCACGGACTGCGGCCGACTGTCGCCCTTCAGTGCGTGGGTGATCGCGCCGCCCAAGTTGTAAGCGTGGGACTGCACAGCTAAAAAGGAGCCACCCCTCGCGGGATGGCTCGTTTCGCGGTGCTTACGCCATGCGGCGATCCATCCGACATGCCACCTGCTCACGCAGGGCGGTCAGGTTCTCGCGCCACCGGGGCGTCCGCTGAATCATGTGCAGCACGTCAGCGCCCATGAACGTCCGCACGAGCTCCGTGAGCTGGTTGCGCCAGCTCTGGACGGTGCTACGTGAAACGCCCTTGCGCGTGGCGACCTCCTGCAAGCGGACGTCGTCGGCCATGCAGTGCAGGACAGCCAGTGCCTTTTCGTCCAGCGTGGCGACCAAGGCCTCCCAGTCGAGGTTGCGGGCTGCGGTCTCGGACGGATCCTCAGCGTCACTGGCGAGCACGTCGCCGAGGGTCATCGGTTCCTCGGGTGAGGCATCGTCAGACGCCACCGGGGCTTCCATGGAACTGACACGGCTGTTTCCAACGATCTGCGTGCGCGTGCCCATGACGTCGCTGCGACTCGCACTGTGGCTGCGCCGACCGCAGCGGATGTGCAGCATCGTGTAGTAGGCGATGTTGCCCGGTGTCACGGTTTTGCCGTTGGCACGGGCACGGGCGAGCAGGCGGGCGGCCATCAAGGTCGCGTCTTGCAACAACTCCTCGGCATCCTCTGCGCCAACGAAGGAAACCTGGTGTGGAATCATGTGGCGGAGGCGGGGAACAATTTCATCGATGAGGACAGTATCGGCGTGGGAACTCATTGTGGATCTCCTGGGGTGAACCAGCGTGGACCCGTAGCGAAGCCGCTCCCGCCAGCGGCAGGAGATCACGGCCGTGGCGGGGAAGGGACAGCTAGGCTTACCTTCAAGTGTTTATAGCCCCGGGGATGGGGGCTGTTGCGTGGAAGGGGAGGTCAGGCGGACGCAACGGTCCGTGCGGCACCGTGTGGACGGAGAGCAGACTGCGGCGCTGGTTGTGGCTCTGCGTGTCCTTGATCTCTCCGCCGGGCGAATGCCATGGCGCGGGCAGAAGCCCTTCACCTAGCTACGGAATCTTGGCTTCATCCGCCAGCCACTGCCGCACCAGCGGCGGCGTTCCCTTGGCGGTGCGGGCGGTTTGGATGATGCGCTTGAGCACTGCGTTGGGCGGCGGGGAAATCACCGTGAACAGTCCGCTCTTGACGGCCGCCTCCAACGCCCTCGTTGCCGGGCCGCACTTGACGGTCGAGTAGGCTACGGTGGATTGATGCTCCAATTCCTGCCAGTCCGCCGGTCCCACCAGACAATCGCGATCCGGCCATGTCCCGTCATCGGTCGTGATGCGCACCAGCACCACCTGACCGCCGTTGGCCTCCGGATTGGAGAGGACGACACAGCGATGATACGGATATTCCGTGCTCTTCAGCGCCGTGCCGAGCCGGATCATGCGGCGGCGAAGATCTCGTCCAGTTGGTTGAGTTCAGCGGCTTCACGGGCGAGTTTCCGGACGATTTCCGGCGACTTGCCCAGCGCCTGCGCGATGCGCTCCACCGCGATGGGAGCGCACCCCCGCGACAGCGGCGTCCACTCGCCGCAGTGCGTGTGACACCATTCCACCAACTGCCATTGGTCGCGCTGGCCGTGTTCCAGCCAGACCGCCTCAATCAGCTCCAGTTCCGCCTCCGAGACGTGCTGCCGCTCCGTTTTTTGTTCCAGCCTGACTTCGTGATTCACCCGGTCGCTGATGCTGCGTTCCCAGCGCGTGTCCGGTTCGCCCTCCAGCCGTCCGGCGTTGATGAGGTCGAGCAATTCGCTCGTCACCGGGCCGTTGCGCATCGAGAGATAATCGCCGCCCACCACCGGCATGCCGCGCCGGTCCAGCGACAGCCGGTCCAGCAGATAGCACAGCTTCATCAGCTTCATGATGTTGATCTGCCCTCCGGCCCGCTCCAGAAACTCACAGGCCGTTTCAGTGGCCTTGCCGATGTGGAAGCGAAAGTTCATACGCTGGAGCCTACACTGCCGGTCAATGCCCCTTCAACGGAACAATTCCCCCAGCGGCCCGGCCAACAACTCCACCTGCGGGCGACGCCCTGTTGCAGGGAGCGGGCGCGGATTGGTCGGTTGGAGCGAGGATTGTAGTATGGACTCCCCTGCTCCGCCACCGCGCTGCCCACCTGAAAGTCCCGGGACGCGGCTACCGTAGTTCCTCGGCGCTCTATTGCTGCTTCTGCTCGGCCTCGAACAACTCGGCGACGGGGAAGGCAATCCGCCGCTTGTTGTCCACGTAGTAGTCGCTGGTCGTGGTGATATTGCTGTGGCGCAACGCGGTCATCGCGGCAAACAACCCAAAGCGGCTGTTGATCATCGAGCCAAATTCCTTCCGCAAGGTGTGCAAGGGCCGGGGCGACTTGACGCCCTGGCTCGCCAGCCATACGTAGAGACTCTTGAACACCGACTCGGCGCGGTAGTATTGCCGGTTCAAACCCGGCCGCGGCGGACCATCGGCCACAACGTAGAACCTCGACGCCACGGGCATGAGCCGCTTCAGCTCCTGCGCCAGAACCGCGTCAACTTCCACCGCCGCCTCGCTCTCCTCGGTCTTCAAGTCGTGAAACTCGGTCGGCTGCACCACCACGATGCCCTTGTCAAAATCGAAGTGTCCGCACTCCAGCGCGTCAATCTCGCCCTTGCGCAAGCCGGCGCCGAAGGCCAGCAGGAACACCTTGTAGGCCTCCGGATTCTCCGCGGCCAAATGCTGGCGGGCGGCTTGGAGCAGCTTCG
>JAYTIO010000699.1:0-8234 GCA_043731805.1 Pedosphaera sp.
ACAACACGATCGACAAGGCGCAGAAGATTTCGATGAACACCACCGTGCTGGGCACGATCAGCAACGAGGACGTTGACTATTACCGCGTCGAGGCCAAGAAAGGCGAACCCATTGCCGTCGAGGTCGAAGGCATGCGGTTGGGTCGCACAATGTTCGACCCCTACGTCGCTATTCTCGACAAGCACGGCAAGGTGCTCGCGAAGGCGGACGACACCGCGCTCTTCATCCAAGACGCCTATGCCACGATCGTCGCCCCGGCGGACGGCGAGTATCTCATCGAGGTCCGCGAGACGAGCTACGGCGGCACCGGCAACCCCTACCGCGTCCACATCGGCAGCTTCCCCCGGCCGGGTGCCGTGTTCCCGCCGGGTGGCAAGGCTGGCGAGTCGCTCGAACTGAAGTTCATCGGCGATGCCGGGGGTGACTTCACCCAGACCTTCAGCCTGCCCCAGCCCAGCCGCTTCAGATATGGCGTGGTCGCCGAGCGCAAGGGTCTCAGCGCGCCGTCCTTCAACACGGTGCGGATTTCCCCGTTCGGCAATGTCAACGAGCAGGAGCCGAACAACGATGTGAAGACCGCCACGGTCGCCACCGGCCCGCTGCCGCTCGCGTTCAACGGCATCATCGACAAGAAGGGCGACGTGGACTGGTATCGCTTCACCGCCAAGAAGGGTGAGACCTACGACATCAACGTCTATGCCCGCCGCATCCGTTCGCAGCTCGACACGGTGCTCGTGGTGGCCGACGCCGATGGCAAGACGCTCGCCAGCAACGACGACACCGGCGGTGCGGACAGCTACGTGCGTTTCACCATTCCCCGGGACGGCGACTTCACGCTGAAGATCTCCGACGCGCTCGGCTACGGCGGACCAGAATGCACCTATCGTGTTGAGATCACGCCCGTGCAGCCGGAAGTGACCACCTACATCGCCGACACGGCGCGCTACGACGCGCAGACGCGCAAGTCCATCGTGGTGGGGCGGGGCAACCGCTTCGCCTCGCTCCAGAGCGTCCGGCGCAAGGATCTGCCCGGCGAGGTCAGCGACTTGGAATTCGCCATGGAAAACTTCCCCTCCGGCATCACGATGCAGGCGGTGCCCGTGCCGAAGGATCAGACCACCTGGCCGGTCGTCTTCGAGGCGAAGGCCGATGCGCCCATCGCGGGCCGACTTGCCAATCTTGCCATCCGCACGCCGGCCGACGCCAAAGTCTCGGTCAAGGGCGTGACGTGGCAGAACTACGACCTCGTTCAAGATGGCAACAACGGCGTTTACTACCAGACTTGGACGGACAAGATCGCCGTCGCAGTGGTGGATGAACTGCCCTTCAAGATCACCGTCGAGCCGCTCCGGGCGCCGCTGGTGCAAAGCGGTTCGCTGGACGTGAAGATCCTCGTCGAGCGCAAGGAAGGCTTCGACGAACCCATCAAGGTCATCAACCTCTACAACCCGCCTGGCACCGGCAGCACGCCCGACATAACCATTGCGAAAGGCGAGAAGTCCGCCAACTACCAGCTCAACGCCAACGCGGGCGCGGCCCTCAAGAACTGGAAGATCGCCTTCCTCGCCTCCGCCACCGTCAACGGCGGCACCGCCTACGCTTCCTCCCAACTCGCCGACCTAGAGGTTGCGCCCGCGTTCGTGGCCGGCAAAATCACGCAGACGAACACCATCGTCGGCACGCCGGTGAAACTCCTCTGCACGCTCGACCAGAAGACGCCCTTCGAGGGCCGTGCCGAGGTCAACCTTATGGGCCTGCCTGCCGGCACGACCGCCGCCCCGAAGTCCATCACCAAGGAGGACAAGGAGATTGTCTTCGATGTGATCACCGCGACCAACGCCGTCAAGGGTATGCACCGCTCGCTCTTCGTGGCCATGAACCTGAAGTTGAAAGGCCAGGATGTGACGCAGACCTTCGCCGGCAGCGGCGCGTTGCGCATTGACCCGACGCGCCAGCAGTTGGCCGAGGCCAAGCCGGAGCCGAAGCCCATGCAGAAGACCCCGGCCAAGACCGGCAAGTGAGTCCCCCACTGAGCACTAATTACTAAACTCTCCCATGAGAACTCTCCTCACTGCCCTCACGCTGGCGCTGCCGCTCGCCGCCTTCGCCGCTCCGACCCTCGTGGACGTCCGCGTTTACCCGCCGGACATCAACCTGTCCTCGAAGGTGGACTTTCAGACCGTCGTCGTGCAGGCCGTTTACTCCGACAGCACCACGCGGGACGTGACGGGCCAGGCGCAGATCGCGCTTGCGGACAAGACGTTCGCTCGCTTGGACAAAGCCGCCGTTTACACGGTCGCCGACGGCAAGACTGAGTTGCAGGTCAAGTTCGAGGGCAAGTCACTCACCGTTCCGGTCACGGTGAAGAAGTCCGGTTTCACGCCGGCCATCAGCTTCACCCTCGACGTGATGCCCGTCTTCAGCAAAGCCGGCTGCAACACCGGCTCGTGCCACGGTTCGGCGCGCGGCAAAGACGGCTTCCACCTCTCGCTGTTCGGCTACGACCCCGAGGGCGACTACGCCAAAATCACCCGGCAGATGCTCGGTCGCCGCGTCAATCTTGCTTTGCCAGAGGAGAGCCTGCTCCTGACCAAGTCCACCGGCAGTGTGCTGCACACGGGGGGTAAGTCCTTCGAGACGACCGACCCGCTTTACAAGACCGTGCTTCAATGGCTGGAAGCCGGCGCTCTCGAAGACCCCAAGGACCTCGCCCAAGTCACCGGCATTGAGATATTCCCCAAGCAAGCCGTGCTCGAAGGCTCCGGTGCGGCCCAGCAGTTCACCGTCCGGGCGAAGTATTCCGACGGCACTGACCGCGACGTGACCAAGACGGCGTTTTACGTCAGCAACAACGACACGAGCGCGAAGATTACGAAGAGTGGCCTCGTCACCGCCGACAAGCGCGGCGAGGCGTTTGTGATGGCCCGCTTCGATGCCTTCACCGTAGGCGCGCAGATTCTGGCCATCCCGGCGGATGCCAAGTTCACCTTCCCGCAGGTGGCCGAGTATAACTACATCGACTCGCTGGTGCATACGAAGCTCAAGAAGATTCGCATCACGCCCAGCGACGTGACGGACGATGCGACCTTCCTGCGCCGCGTGACGCTCGACATCGCCGGGATGATGCCCACGCCCGAGGAGGTGCGCTCCTTCCTCGCCGACAAGGACGCGAAGAAGCGCGACAAGAAGGTGGATGAACTCTTGGAGCGCCCTGAGTTCACCGAGCTGTGGGTGATGAAGTTCGCCGAGCTGCTCCAAATCCGCACGGACAACAACACCTTCCAATACAAGTCGGCGCTCCAATACTACGACTGGCTTAAGGACCAGTTCGCCCGGAACGTCCCGATGGACAAGCTCACGCAGGACTTGCTGACTGCGAAGGGCGGCACCTTCGCCAACCCGGCGGCGAACTTCTACAAGGTCGAGACCGATGTGCTGAAGCTCTCTGAGAACGTGGCCCAGGTTTTCATGGGCATGCGGATGCAGTGCGCCCAGTGCCACAACCATCCCTTCGACCGCTGGACGATGAACGACTACTATGGGTTCGCCGCGTTCTTCGCCCAAGTGGGTCGCAAGACGGGCGAGGACCAGCGCGAGACCGTCGTTTACAATCGAGCCAGCGGCGGCGTCAAACATCCCGTCGGCAACCGCGACATTCAGCCGAAGTTTCTCGGCATGGAGGGCGGCACGCCCGCCGAGGGGCAGGACCGGCGCGAGGTGATGGCCAAGTGGCTTGCCTCGCCGCAGAACCCGTTCTTCGCCCGCAACCTTGCCAACATCGTCTGGTCGCACTTCCTCGGGCAGGGCATCGTCGAGCCGGTGGACGACGTGCGCATCAGCAACCCGGCGTCGAACCCCGAACTGCTGGAGGAGCTGGGCAAGCGCTTCACCGACTCCAATTACAACTTCAAGAAGCTGGTGCGCGACATCTGCGCCAGCCGCACCTACCAGCTCACGCCCAAGTCCAACGAGCTGAACGCGGAGGACACGCGCAACTTCGCCAAGGGTTCCATCCGCCGCCTGCGCGCCGAGGTGTTGCTCGACGCCATTCACCAAGTCACCGCCACGAAGGAAAAATTCCGCGGCCTGCCGCTCGGCTCGCGGGCCGTGGAAATCGTGGATGGCCGCACCACCACCTATTTCCTCACCACGTTTGGCCGCGCCAGCCGCGACACCGTCTGTGCGTGCGAGGTGAAGATGGAGCCGAACCTTTCCCAGGCGCTCCACCTCCTCAACGGCGACACGGTGAACGCCAAGATTCAGTCCGGAGGACTCACCGGTGCGATGCTCAAGGACGGGAAGACCACCGATCAAATTATCGAGGAGTTCTACTGGCGCAGCCTCTCCCGCCCGCCGACGCAGACCGAGCAGACCAAGCTGGCCGGATACTTCGAGGAAGCCAAGACGCCGGCGGACAAGGCCATCGTCCTGAACGACATCTTCTGGGCCGTCTTGAACTCGAAGGAGTTCATCTTCAACCACTGACCTCGTGGCCGCGCTCGCGACAGCGTGGCTCCACCTCCTGATTGCCATGAAGACAACCTCTCTGCTCCTGGGCGCGGGGGCCTTGCTCCTCGGTGTCGCCACCTCGTCCGCCCAAAAAGTCACTTACGACGAGCACGTCCTGCCCCTTTTCAAGAACCAGTGTCTCAAGTGTCATAACGCCGACAAACCGAAGGCCGACCTCGACCTCTCGACCTTCGGCGGGACGATGAAGGGCGGCAGTTCCGGCCTCATCGTTACCGGCGGCGACCCCGACGGTTCCTCGCTCTACAAGAGCGTCACGCACGCCGCCGAGCCGACGATGCCCCCGAAGAGCAAGCTGGCGGACAAGGAGATTGAGCTGATCAAGAAATGGATTGCCGGTGGCCTGCTGGAAAACTCCGGCAGCAAGGCCATCGCCTCGAACCGTCCCAAGGTGGACCTCAGTCTCACGGCCGCTTCTTTCGGGAAACCCGAGGGCGCGCCGCCTATGCCCGGGGACCTGCTCCTGGAGCCGGTCCTCCGCACCGCGCGCACCAGTGCCAGCACGGGTCTGGCCGCGAGTCCGTGGGCACCGCTCGTGGCGCTGGGCGGGCAGAAGCAGGTGTTGATCTACAACACCGACACCTTGCAACTCGCGGGCGTGCTGCCCTTCCCCGAGGGCTTCCCGCACGACGTGAAGTTCAGCCGCAACGGCAAGCTGCTTCTCGCCGGCGGCGGGCGGGGCGCGAACAAGGGCCTTGTGGCCGTCTGGGACATCACCACCGGCGAGCGCATCCTCACGGCCGGGGACGAACTCGACGTCGCCCTCGCGGCGGACATTTCCTCGAATCAAAAGTGGATCGCCCTCGGCGGGCCCGACCGGCTGGTGAAGATTTTCTCCACCGCCACCGGCGAGCAGCTTCACAAGATGAAGAAGCACACCGACTGGGTGCTCGCCGCCGAGTTCAACCACACCAGCACCTACCTCGCGACCGGCGACCGCAACGGCGGCGTGGTCGTCTGGGATGCGGAGGCGGGCCAGGAAGTGCAGACCTTCTCCGGCCATCGCGGGGCCATCACCTCCGTCGCCTGGCGCACGCCGGACTTGCTCGTGACCTCCAGCGAGGACGGCACGGTGAAGACTTGGAGCGTGAAGGAAGGCGGCGTGGTCAAGACCGCCACCGCTCACAACAGCGCCGTGAGTGTCCGCCTCACCGTGGACGGACTCATGGTCACGGCGGGCCGGGACAAGACCATTTCCGTCTGGGACAAGGAAGGTAACAAGGGCAAGACCTTCACCATCACCAACGATGTCCCCGTCCGCGCCGCGCTCACCTATGACGGCAAGCGCGTTATCGCCACCGACTGGACCGGGCGCGTTTACGCTTGGGACGCGGCTGACGGCCGGGAGTTGACCGGGCTGTCACTGAACCCGCCCACCATCGCCGAGCAGCAGCAGCAGGTCGCCCAGCGCATCACCGACCTTGAAGCCGGGCAGGCCAAGCTCACCGCGGCGCTCGCCGAAGCCACCGCGACCGCCCTCAAAGCCAAGGCCGACCTCGAAGCCGCCAAGGACGCCACCGCCAAGCGCCCGCTCAATCTCGCCGCCGAGGTGGCCGCGAAGAAACAGGACGATGCCAAGGCCGCCATCGAAGCCGCCGCCGCCGAATTGAAGCTCGCGAAATCCAGCGTGGACCGACTGAAGCTCGGCGCCTCCTACGCGCAAGTCTGGCACGCGAAGGAAGACTTCGCCGCTCACAAGGACGAGCAGAAGCGCCTGGTCGCCGAAGCCGAATCTGCCAAGGGCGCCATCAAGCAAGCCGAGGACGACATCAAAGCCGCGAAGAAGGTGAAGACCACGACCAAGGAGGAGAAGGAGAAGATTGCGAAGCGCCTCAAGGATTTGGACAAGACCATCGCCGACAACAAGAAGCTCGCCACGGCCTCCAAGGCGGCTGCGGAGAAGCTGACCAAGCCCCTCGCCACCGAGGAGAAGAAGCTGCAAGCCCTCGCCGCCGACTACCAGAAGCAGAAGGCCGCCGCGACGGTCACCCCACTCAAGTCGGCCAAGCTCTGAGCACCGGCTTTCCCCTCGACACGTCCTCTTCACCCGGTAACTTCCGCGCGTTCCAGCCCCTGCGCTGGCGCACGACATGAGCACCACCGCCCCGGCGAACCCGAAGATTTCTGTCATCATCCCGATCTACGGGAAGGCCGGCGACCTGCCCCGACTCATTGACGCGCTCCAAGCGCAGACGCTCCGCCCCCACGAGATCATCCTCGTGGACAGCAGCCCCAAGCCGATTGAGAACCCACCGCCGGGCACGCGCCTGGTGAAGAACCCCGTGGATGTCGCCTTGAGCTGGGACTACAACCTCGGCGCGCAGGAAGCCACCGGCGACTACGTGCTGAACATGCAGCAGGACTGCGTGCCGGAGGACAAGTCGGCGCTGGAGCGGATGTTCCGGCAGTTGCACGAGGTGCCGGGCCGGGTTTCCGTCGTCGCGTTGGTCACGTTGCCGGTGGAGAACTTCCGGCAATACAACTTCTGGGGGCAGGTCCTGATGGCCCGCTGGATCGGGCGCATCCGGCAGGGCATCAGCGGGAAGTTCGACCTCCACCGGCGCAACGTTTACCAGGCCATCGGCTACTACAACACCGCGCAGTTCCACTTCGCGGGCGAGGACATGGACCTCTTCATGCGCCTGAGCCAGCAGGGCGAGGTCTTTGTGAGCGACGTGGAGATCATCCACTATCATTTCCAGTCCCTGAAGACGAGCTGGGTGCATCTGGTGAAGAAGCACTACCAGGTGGCCGAGTCGTTCGGCGCGCTCGTCCGCACCTGGGGCTTCGGCTTGCGCCGCATTCCCTACGCCGGGCACTGGACGCACCATCTGGCCAAGTATCTCTACTGCCTCGTGCCCTTGCTGCTGGTCCCCGGGTTCACCCTGCCCGCCGCGATGGCCATTGTCGTGGGGAGCAACCTGAGCAACATGGAGTCGTGGCGGGTGAAGGACTGGCGCACATGGGCCTACCTGCCATTGTTCAACGTCTACCTTTTCTTCGTCGGCTTCGTCGGCACCGCGCTGGGGCTGCTGACGGGCAAGCAGCGCTACTCGCAGAACAAGTAGCTCAGGGCAGCCAACTGATGACCTTGTTCAGGTCGGCGGTGTCGGCGGCGGTCAGGCTGTCGCCTCCGGGCGTGGTGTAGTGGTTCGCCCCTGGGAGGGAGGCAGCTTTCTCCTGGGCCAGCAGCAAACCTCCCTGCCATTTCTCCACGCCGACATGGCCGTCGGCGAAGCTGAACAGGCCCGAGTTACCGTGTCGGGCACCGGGATACTTGAACCACTGTGTGTCGTTCGCGTTGATGATGATCTGACAATGCGAGGCCAGCTTCATGTCCACGAACGTGAAGGCATTCACGGGGTTTTGGATCTGGGAGATGTGGGAGAGAGCACCGCCGGAGGCACCCGCGAGCTTGCCGTTGAGGCACACGCTGTAGGTGCCGTGGGTGAACGTGGCCGAGGCTTCTTTGGCCTGCGCCGGGCAACGGTAGAGTGCCGTTCCTGGAGCGTATCGGAAAAGCGTGCCGTTCGTGATCGGATAATCGGCGCTGGGATACACGGGACTGGGGGCGGAGGAACCGTATTCTGTGGCTCCCATCCAATCATCCGGATCGGCATAGCTTGGCGCATTCGGATTCTGGTTCTTGGGGAGCTTCTCGGCGTAGTCGCCGGAGTAGAGGTCCAAGCCGAGCTGGAGCTGCTTGA
>JAYTIO010000700.1:0-9116 GCA_043731805.1 Pedosphaera sp.
CCCCCGATGAGGCCACCCAGCGCGCCGACATTGAAGACGGCGATGCGCTGGCCAGCGAGCAGGACGGTCTCGCCTTTGCCGGGCGGCAAGGCGGCAACATCGAGGGCGGGGAGGAAGTCTGGCACGAGCGGCGCGTCACTTCTTCTTGAAGAACGGGTTGTTCAGCAGGTTGTTCAGCGGGTTGGCAGGCTTGGCAGCCGGAGCGTTGGTGCTCGTCCCAGCCGGAGCGGCGGGCTGGCCGCCGCCGAAGAGGGTGTTCAACGCCCCGCCCGCGCCCTTGAGGGTTTCCCCGGTCTTGCCCCCGATGAGGCCACCCAGCGCGCCGACATTGCCGATGACCGCGCTGCCGATGAGCCTCGCCTTGTCCACCTTCACGTCGGGCGAGCCAATGGTGCCGCGCACGTCCACGAAGTGCGGGAGGCGTCCGTAGGTCAAGCCAGCCGGAAACTGCGCGCCGGTGAACTTCTTCGCGAAGCTTTCGGGCAGCCAGACTTCGATGGGAATGCTCATCGTCGAGTTGGTCGTAATGGCGGCGAGTTGAATGCTGCCGTGTGCGTCCACCATGACCACCGGGCTGTGCGCGACGACCTTGGCGAGGGTGACCGTGCCGTTGGCGATGCTCGTGTCCACGATCACATAGTCCAGCGGCGCGCGCATGATGTCGGGGATGCCCACGACCGGCCCGATGAACGCAAGGATGCCGGAGGTGAGGGTCTTGCCCAGCTTGCCCAGCGGTGTCTTCGGCTCGCCGCTGAACTGGTTGAGTTGGATGACAGCATTGGTCAGGTTGAAATTAACATTCCCCTGCAAGTTCTTCTGCAAGCTCTCGCCCGTGACGCCCGCGCCGCGAATGGCAATCTTCGCCAGCGCCTCGCCCTTGATGGACCCCTGCGGAATCGTCGCCGCGAAGGTCGTGATGAGCGGCTCCAACTGAATGCGGTCGGTGTTCAGCGCGAAGTCGTAGGTGTAGCCGGGCACGCCGAGGTTCGCGTCCACGGTGGCGCTCAGGCCCGCGCCGTTCATCACCAGCGAGAGCGGCTTTACGGTCACGCGGTTGTTGTCCACCTTCGCGGCGACCACGAAGTTCGCGATGGCAATGTCGCGCAGGAAGAACTTGCCGATGTTCACGTCCAGCGAGGTCTGGCGGAGCGGCAGCTTCATGGCGGGCGGCTCGACGAGCGAGGCGGGCTGCGGCGCGGACGCGGGTTTCGCGGCCTCAGCCTTCTTCTGCGCGTTGTCGAAGAGGTCGTAGAACGGCGTCACGTCGAGGGACTCGGCGTTGACCTTGAGGTTCGCTTGGTAAGCGTTCGTGTTCGAGAGGTCGGCGCGGCCGGTGACCACGAGCTGGTTCTTGCCGCGCGGCGTCGGCGTGAGCGCGAGCATGAGCTGCTTCACGTCCACGACCTGCTTGCTCATCCCACCGTCGAGCACGACTTGGAGGAACAGCGGCGTCTCGGGCAAGCCGCCTTTCGGGTCACGCACAACGAGCTTGTCCACGGTGAGGTCGGCCTTCACGGCGGCGTCGCCGGACGGGGTGAACTGCCCGCTGGCATTGGCGTTGATGGAGACGGTCTGGAGCTGCTTGTCGCCCAGCGCCGCGCCGACGAAGGGCTTCAGCGCGTTCTGGTTCAGGTCCGCAAGCTTGAGGGTGAACTGGCCGCCCTTCTTGGAATCGAAATTCCCGGTCACGTCGAAGTTGCCGCCGCTGGCCGCGCCCTGCGCGATGTTGCCGGTGAGCTTGCGCACCGCGATGACCATCTGGTTCGTCGCGGGCTGGGCGAAGGAGCCGTCCACCGCCACGCGCAGGTCCATCGGCACGGTGGGTAAGGTGTTCTGCGGGTCGGTCATCAGGAAGCGCGCGACGGACAGGTCGGCGGTCAAGGCGCTCTCGCCCTTCGCGGCGAACTTCGCGTTGGCATTCGCGTTGATGGTGACGGAGACAAGTTTCTTGTCGCCGAGCGCCGAGGCGAGCACGGGGCCGAGCAGCGTCTCGTTGAAGTCAACGAGCTTCACGGTCGCGGCTCCGGCGAGCGCCTTCGTGTCGAAGTTGCCCGCGATGTCGAAGCTGCCGCCGGGCTTGCCGTTCGCGTTCACGCCGCCCGCCAGGCGGTTGAGCGTGATGAGCATTTGGTTGGTCGCGGGCTGGCGGAGGACCGCGTCCGTCATGATTCGCAGGTCGAGCGGGACATTTGGGACGGTGCCCATCGGGTCGGAAATGTGGAGGCGCGCGACCTGCACGTCGGCCTTCACGAGCGTGTCGGCGGCGGGGTTGTAGTTCGCGTCGAGCGTGAGGCTGATGTTGCCCGAGAGCAGCTTCATGTCGCCGAGCGAGGGCGCGAGCACGGGGCGGAGCAGTTGCTCATTGAGGTTCGCCACCTTGACCGAGGCGGTGCCGGCGGACTTCTTCAAGTCGTAGTTTGCCGCAACTTCCACCGTGCCCGCCGGCTGGCCCGCGTGCGCCAGCGTCACGGCGAGCTTGCGCACCAGGGCCTGCGCGCCGTTCACGAAGTCCGCGTCCACGTCCACGGTGGTCGTGAGGCGGTCGAAGGCATACTTCTCGAAGCCGCCGGTGAAGTCTGTCAGCTCCAGCTTGCCGTTCAACGTCTGCGTCGTGTTGGTCTGCTTGTTCGCGATGGCCACCTGCTGCGCGACGCGGCCTGCGAAGTTGACTTGCCCACCCGCGACCTTCACGCCGGGCGGCAGGGGCGCGAGCATCGCGGCGCGCGTGAGCGAGGCGGCGAGGGAGACGCCGAGGTTAGCGTTCATCGTGCCCACATCCATGACGCCAGCGGCGGCGGCGTTCGCGAGCGGTTGGCCCTGCTGCGTGACCTTCGCGTCGAGGAGTTCGAGCTTCACCTGCTTGAAGTCATCCACGGTCGCCTTGAGCGAGACCTTCGCGCCGAGCTGGCTGAACTGGTTCGTGCCCGCGATCGCGGTGAGGCCGGCGACGTTCGCCGTGAGGTTCAGGCCGAGCTTCTTACCCATGTTCTGCGCGGCGACTTGCAGCGCCACGTCCACGCGGCCGTCGGGCGTGACCTTGCCGAGGAAGGGCCGCCAGTCGGCGAGGTTCAGCCCCGTCACGTTCAGTGCGAACTCGGAGTCGCCGACGTTGTCCGTGGCGTTCGTGCTCCACGAAACGGCGAGCGGCTTCGAGAGCGTGGCGGAGAGGAGCGGCTGCTGCTGGCGCGTGCCGGTGAAGTTGAACGTGCCGACGGTCGCGGCCTGCGCGGGGAGGTCCACAGCGACCTGATAGGCGAGCTTCAAGTCCAGCGGCGGCGTGGTTTGGCCCTGCTGGGTCACGCCGAAATTATTCGCGGCGAACTGCCCGGCGGCGGCGATGGACTTGCCGGCCTTGGCGAGCGTGATTTCGTTCGCGAGGGAAATGCTCGTGTTGCCGAAGTCCAAGCCAAGCTTCGCGCCGACGATGTTCAACACGTTCTTATCGAGGCCGACGATGTCGAGGCGGACCTTGCCCTCCATCTTCTGCGCGTCGAACGGCCCGCTGGCCGTGACCGTCGCGAGCTGCTGCGGGCCGCGCGTGACCTTGAGCGCGAACTGTTTGATTTCGGTCATCGTGAGGTCGAGGTCGAGCGCGGTGGCGAGGCCGTTGGCGTCCGCGAAACCGCCGCGCGCCTGCGCCACGTCGAGGCGGAGATTGCCTTTGATGCCCTGCGGCAACAGCTCGGGCTTGAGCGTGAAGTCGAAGGACGAAGCCAGCTTGGCCGCGAGCGAATCCACCGTGTTCGTGCCGCCAACGGTCTGCTCGAACCTCACGTCAGTGCCGAGCGTGAGCTTGCCGGTCTGGCCGTTCTGGATGTTCGAGGCGGTGAGGTTCACGCCGGTGAGTTCGGCGAGCAGCTTCGCGCCGGACTTCTCGGACTTGGCGAAACGGATGGTGGAGTCCTTCACGCTGATGGACTTGATGTTGAGCTTGGGCGGCGCACCGGGCGCAGTGGCGGCGGGCGCAGCGGGCTTGGGTTCCTTCGACGCGGTGGCCTTGAGGATGGGCGTGAAGTTGAACGTGCCGTCGGGGTGCTGGACGACGTTGATGACCGCACCGCTGACGGCGGCTTCCTCAACGGTGATGGTGCCGCCGAGGATGGCCATGAGGTTGTAGCGGGCGCGGATTTCCTTCGCCGTGAAGATGGGTTCGCCGCCGGGCACCTGGAGCTTCACGCCACTGAGCAGCACGCCGGAGAACGGGCTGATGCTGGTGTCCTCGACGGTCAGGTCCGCGCCGATGGCCTTCGCGACGCGCGGGAGGACGACGCCCTTCTGAAACATCGCGCTGGTCAGGACGAAGTAGGCGACGACCAGCAGCACGAACAGCCCGGCCGCGCCGAGGCCGAGCTTCTTGAGCCAGCCGGACTTCTTCGGCGCGACGGCGGCGGACGAGGGGACGGAGTTGTCTTCAGTCATAAAGTTGGGAGCGACCGGTTCAGCCGCGCGGGGGAACATACGGGGCTGCGGCGTGGGGGAAAGTTCAAAGATGGGACGCGGGCCGAAGGGCGCATCCCAGTTTCCTGCAAGGCAAAGAGAGCGGTGCATTCGTTGCCCACAAACCGCCGCACGTTTCCACCCTCACCCCGGCCCTCTCGCTCCGAGGGAGAGGGAGGCGCATCGCCGCCGGCTCGTGCCGCCGCACGGTCCAGCAGTTCGAGCGCGGCCTGGGTGGCTCCCTCTCCCAGCGGGAGAGGGCCGGGGTGAGGGAGAACGGCCACGAACGCTCAACCGGGTGCCGGAAACTAAGATGCGCCCGGACCGCGCCCTCTGTAGGCTCTGCCCATGCGCATCTCCATTGTCCTGCCGGCCTTCAACGAGGAGAAGCTCATCGGTGCGACCTTGCAGGCGGTTCACACGGCGCGGGAGGCGCTGACCGCGCTGGACTGGGATAGCGAAGTCATCGTCTGCGACAACAACTCGACCGACCGCACCGGGGAGCTGGCGCGGGCCGCCGGTGCGAAGGTCGTCTTCGAGCCGGTGAACCAAATCGCGCGCGCCCGCAACTCCGGCGCAGCGGCGGCTGCCGGTGACTGGCTCATCTTCGTGGACGCGGACTCACAGCCGACCGCCGGGTTGTTCGCCGACGTGGCCGAAGTTATCCGTGCGGGCCGCCACCTCGCGGGCGGCAGCTCACTGCGGCTGGACGCAGCGCCGTGGTGGACGTGGTTTTTCGTGAACGGCTGGCTGGCCGTGAGCTGCGTCGCGCACTGGGCGGCGGGGTCGTTTGTGTTTGTGTCGGCGGAGGCGTTCCGCAAGGTCGGCGGCTTCAACCAAGCGCTCTACGCCAGCGAGGAAATTGACTTGAGCCAGCGGCTGAACCGGCTGGCGCGGCAACGCCGCCTGCGGCCGCTCTGCATTCTGACTCGGCACCCGTTGCTCACCTCGGCGCGGAAGGCGCACCTCTACACGCCGTGGGAACATCTGCGGTTCATGCTGAAGGCGGCCTTCACCCTCGGGCGCTCGCTGAACCGACGTGAGGCCTGCCCGATTTGGTATGACGGGCGGCGGTGAGCTTGTGCCGGCGGCTTCCAGCCGCCGTCGGTTGCGTGCCGCCGGCACGAGGGCTACGGGGATTCCCAGTTCGCGCAGAGTGCTTCCGGAGATTCGCCGCGCTGTCGGAGGGTGCGGAGGCTCAGGGCAGCGTGGCGCTTCGCCAGCCGCGCGCCTTGGGCATCGGTCATCAGCGGGCAGTGGCAGAAGGCCGGGGCGACTAGGCCGAGCGCTTCGTAGAGCAGGAGTTGACGCGCTGTGCTGGCGAGCAGGTCCGCGCCCCGCACGACTTCGGTGATGCCCATCGCCGCGTCGTCCACGACCACGGCGAGTTGGTAGGCGGGCAAGTCGTCGTTGCGCCAGACCACGAAGTCCCCGAAGTCCGTGTCCGCGACGAACGACTGCGGGCCGAGCAGGGCGTCGTGGAAGGTGACGGTCCGCCCGTCCGGCACGCGGAAGCGCCAGGAGGGTTCTGGGTTCTGAGTTCTGGGTTCTGAGTTGAGGTGCGTTCTGACGCCGGACTCGGAACTCGGAACTCGGAACTCGGAACGGTTCCGACACGTTCCCGGATAGAGCGGCTCGTCCTCGCCTTGGTGCGGGGCTTGGAGGGCGCGCAGGACGTCTTGGCGCGAGCAGGTGCAGGGGTAGAGGTGGCCGGAGGCGCGGAGTTGGGCGAAGGCGGCGCGGTAGAGCGGCATCCGCTCGCTCTGCGTGTAGGGCGCATGCGGCCCGCCGAGGTCGGGGCCTTCCTGCCAGTCGAAGCCGAACCAGCGGAGGTCTTCGAGCATCGCCGCCAAGAACTCCGGTTTGCAGCGCTGGCGGTCGAGGTCTTCGTTGCGGAGCACGAGCGTGCCGCCGTGGGCGCGGGCGCGTTGCTGGGCGGTCCAGAAGGTGCGGGCGTGGCCGAGATGCAGATGGCCGGTCGGCGACGGCGCGAGCCGGCCACGGTAGGGCGGCGACGGGTTCATGCGACTTCTTCAGGATGCTGCGCGAGCAACTCGGCCATGCCGGGCAGGCGGAAGGAGAGGAGCCGTTGCACCTTCGCACAGTTCATCGAGCTGTCCGGCGGGCGCGGCGGGCCTTGGTA
The DNA here is from genome assembly GCA_043731805.1 of Pedosphaera sp. Taxonomy (GTDB): domain Bacteria; phylum Verrucomicrobiota; class Verrucomicrobiia; order Limisphaerales; family SXTU01; genus SXTU01. Next base: position 6,581 of record JAYTIO010000700.1, read on the forward strand.
GTTCTTCACCGTGTCGGGCTGGAGCTTGCCGGGCAGCGCCGGCCAGTGTGGGAGCAGGAGGTTGGCGATTTCCCAGCGCGAGAGGCGGTCCGCGCCGCAGAGGTGGAAGAGGCCGGGGGCGCGCTGACGCAGGAGTTCCCAAGTGGCGCGGGCGGTGACGAGCGCGGCGGTGGGGCAGCGGAACTCGTCGGTGAAGAGGGAGAAGTTTTTCCCGGCGGCGAGGTCGTTGCGGAGCATTTCGTTGAACGCGCGATTGCCCGCCGGGGATTGGCCAAAGTTGAGCGAGAGCCGCAGCACGGTGTGACGCGGGTTCGCCAACACAACTTGCTCGGCGGCGACTTTGGTCTCGGCATAGACGCTGAGTGGATTGGGCGCGTCGGCCTCGGCGTAGCTGCCGTGCTGGCCATCGAAGACGAGGTCGGTGGAGTAGAAGTAGAGCGGCAGGTCGGCAGCGAGTTCGGCGAGGCAGCGGGTGGCGGTGACGTTCACGCGGTGGGCGGTCGCTGGGTCGCGCTGGCAAACGGGCGGATGGGCAATGGCGGCGCAGTGGATGACCGCGTCGGGTCGGTCGGCCCAGAAGCGGGCGCGCACCGCCGCCAAGTCGGTCAAGTCGAGGTCCGTCCGCTGCAGGGCGATGACGTGCCAGTCGGGGGCGAAGTGCGGTGCGGTCTGGCGGAGGTAGTTACCGAGCAACCCGCCAGCGCCGGTGAGCCAAACGCGGGGAGAGGTCATGGGAGGGGCCAAACCACTCGACTTCCGTGCGTCGGGCTAGTCCGAGAACCGCTTGGTCAAATCCCCGTAGGCGTCAATGCGCCGGTCGCGCAGGAAGGGCCAGTGCGTGCGGGTCACGTCCACCTTCGCGAGGTCCACGGGGACGAGCAGGTTTTCCTCCCGGTCCACACTGGCCTTGGCGAGGATTTGGCCGCTGGTGCCGGCGACGAAGCTTTGGCCCCAGAACTCCAGGCCGTCGCCACCGATGGGTTGTTCGAGGCCGATGCGGTTGATGGCGGCGACGTAGCAGCCATTGGCGACCGCGTGGCTGCGCTGGATGGTCTCCCACGCGCCGTGTTGGTTCACGCCGTATTCCGCTTTCTCGCTGGGATGCCAGCCGATGGCGGTGGGGTAGAAGAGGATTTCCGCGCCCTGCATCGCGGTGAGGCGGGCGGCCTCGGGATACCACTGGTCCCAGCAAATCAGGACGCCAATCTTCGCGTAGCGCGTCTGCCATGCCTTGAAGCCGAGGTCGCCGGGGGTGAAATAAAATTTCTCATGGAAGAGCGGGTCCTCCGGGATGTGCATCTTCCGGTAGCGGCCCAGGAGCGAGCCGTCCGCGTCAATGATGGCGGCGGTGTTGTGGTAGAGACCAGAGGCGCGCTTCTCGAAGAGCGAGGCGACGATGACGACTTGGTGCTTCCGCGCCAGCTTGCAGAAGGCGTCGGTGGTCGGGCCGGGGATGGCCTCGGCGAGTTGGAAGTTCGCGTGGTCCTCGCTCTGGCAAAAATACTGGGAGCGGAAGAGTTCTTGCGTGCTGATGATTTGCGCGCCGGCTTTGGCGCAGCGCTCCACTTGGGCCAGCGTCTTGCGGAGGTTCTCGGCGGGGTTCGGGGAGCAACTGGTTTGAACCAGGCCGAGCGTGATGGTCGTAGCGGAACGCGAACGCTTCATGGCCGCCTAGATTTTCGCGGTCCGCACGGTGCGGTCAAGGCGGACCGTGTTCCCCTTGGAGCTCTGAATTTGCTTGTAGTCCACCTGCACGAAAAGCTGGCGGATGAAGCGCCCCATCGTCTCGTTCGTAGGCCCGTAGCCCGCGTGGTAGATGTAGTGCTCGAGGTCGTGCAGCAGCTCGTCGGCGCTCGGGTAGCGGCGGCTCAGGTCACGCTCGAGACATTTGTGGATGACCTTGTTCAGCGGCTCGTCAATGCGCGGGTCCAGCGTCCGGAAATCGGGGATCGCCATGCTCTGCACCCGCTCGCGCGACTCGCTCATGCTCACGCCCTTGAAGATGTTGTGCCCGAGGAGCAACTGCGCCAGCACGATGCCGACGGAGAAAATGTCCGAGCGCTTGTCGGTGATCTGGAAGTTCGACTGCTCGGGACTCATGTAGTCCACCTTGCCGGCGACGACCTCGCCCTCCTGGTCCTGCAACAGCCCACGCGCCTTCGCGATGCCGAAGTCGGTGATCTTCACGTCGCCCTCGAAGGCGATCATCACGTTCTTCAGGTTGATGTCACGGTGGACGATGCCCAGCGGCTTGCCGTCCTTGTCGCACTTCGTATGCGCGTAGCCGAGGCCGCGCGCGATCCGGCTGGCGATGAACACCGCGAGTTCCTTGGGCAACTGGCGGTTCTGCTCCGTGCATTTGGTGATGAACTGCTCGACGTTCGCGCCGCGAATCATCTCCATCGCGATGAAGAACATCCCGTCCGTCTCGCCCAAGTGGTAGGTCTGGACGATGTTGGTGTGGATGAGGTCGGCGACCAGCTTGGCCTCGCCGATGAAGTTCTCGATGAAGAGCTTCTGGTTCGCGTAGCTCTGG
>JAYTIO010000701.1:0-4177 GCA_043731805.1 Pedosphaera sp.
GAGGTTGTCCTCCTCGACTTTCTGGAGCGAGGACATCGGCAAGCTCAGAAGGATGGCGTAGATGAGCGCCAGCAGCGTGGTGTCGAAGGCCGTGGCCAAGCCGCCGGTGACGCCACCCATGGACTTCATGAGCAGCGCGGGGTCCTTGACCGCTTCGGGACTCATCACGCCCTTGAAGTAGCCGATGGCGTCCGAGAGACCGATGACCGTGCCGATGAACCCAAGGATGGGAATGGCCCAGATGAAGACCTTGACCAGCGTGTAGCTGCCGCCGATGCGCGCGCCGTCAATGTTCGACTGGTTGGACATCATGGTGCCCACCTCGCCGTTGACCTGGCGGGACTCGAAGAGTTCCAGCGCCTTGCGAATACGGTTCACCATGAGGCTGTCGCGGAGCTTCACCGGCAACGAATAGACGTGCTGAATGAAGACGTGGACGCTGTCCTTGGTGACCTCGCGACCCAACTCGACGGGCATGACATCGAGCCGCAACGCGCTCTCCTGATGGCGGAGCTTGAGAAACTTGAGGACGAGAAACGCCACGCCCCAGCCGAAGAAAAACGTCTCGGCGAACTGCACCCAGCCGCGCTCGTAGAGGAGGCCCCGGGTGTATTTGGTCGCCAATCCCAGCGCGTAGATCACGGCGAAGATGCCGAGGCCGATGCCCAGCGCGATCCAGATGTTCGGGTTGGTAGGATCGGTCTCCTTCCACGCCTCGCGCCCGGCCTTGGCCGCGCTCACCTCGCTGGCCGAGGCGGCAGCGGGGACGGTGAGGCTGAGGCCGCAACTGGGGCAATTGACACTCGTGCCGGCATACTCCGGCTCGACCATCAGCTTCATGGCACATTTAGAGCAGTGGAATCGAATCATGGTGGGGCGGGCGTTGGGTTAGTGAATGGCGACATTTGGCCGACGGACAAGGCCGAGGTCAATCCAAACGTGAGCTGACCGGAGTCCCCGGTGCTCAACAACTCTTTGCTACCAGCTCGGGTGGAATCTTGGAGCCCTCGTTGTTGAGGCGGGGGAGAAGCACATCGTTACAGTAGGCGTCAATGTTGCTGAGGAGGTTCTCCTCGATCTTTTGGAGCGAGGACATCGGCAGGCTGAGGCCGAGGGCGTAGAACAGAGCCAGCAGCGTGGTGTCGAAGGCCGTGGCGAGACCACCGGTCACGCCATTCATGGACTTCATGAGCAGCGCCGGGTCCTTGACCGCTTCCGGGCTCATGACGCCTTTGAAGTTACCCATGGCATCTGTGAGACCGATGACCGTGCCGATGAAGCCGAAGATTGGGATCGCCCAGATGAAGACCTTCACCAGCGTGAAGCTGCCGCCGCTGCGCGCGGAGTCGAGGTCCGACTGATTGGCCATCATCGTGGAAACCTCACCGGGGCCCTTGCCAAACGCGAAGTGTTCCAACGCCTTGAGGACACGGTTGACCATCAGGCTGTCGCGGAACTTCCCCGGCAGCGAATGGACGTGCTGGATGAAGGCTTGGACATTTTCCATGGTAACCTCCCGGCCCAGCTCCATCGGCATCAAGTCCAGCCGCAGGGCGCTCTGCTGGTGGCGCACCATGCGACGCTTGAGGATCAGAAATGCGATCCCCCAGCCGAAGAAAAACGTCTCGGCTAAGTTCACCAATCCACGCTCGTAGAGAAGGCCTTTGGTGTATGGGGTCGTCAACGCCAGCAGGTAAATCAGGGCGAAGATGCCAATGCCGAGGCCGAGCGCGGTCCAGATGTTGGGGCTGGTGGGATCGGTCCCGTTCCAAGCCTGGCGACCGTCCCCGGACCCGCCGGGAATGGTAAGGCTGAGGCCGCAACCAGGGCAACTGACGTTCGACCCTGCGCACTCCGGCCCGAACACCAGCTTGAGGGCGCATTTGGAGCAGGGGAATCGGATCATGGGGAAGTGTTGGTTGCTTGGAGGGATTGGGCAGACGGAGAGGGGCAAGGTCAACTCATTCGTTGGCACCACTCCCAACAGAATTAGAATCCCCCGTTGTCCCCGGCGTCAGTTCGCTGCTACTTTCAAATCATGAATCCGCACCTGCTGAAACTCGAACACCAGACCCGCCGCACCTTCCTCCGCAGCGCGGGACAGTTCAGCCTCGGCGCGATTGCGATGGAGGCGCTGCTCGGGGGCAAATCCGACGCCGCGCTGCCCGACTCGGCCCGTCCGCTCGCACCCCGCGCGCCGCACTTCGAGCCGAAGGCCAAGCGCGTCATTTACCTGCACATGAGCGGCGCACCGCCGCACCTGGACATTTTCGATTACAAGCCCGAGCTGGTGAAACGCACCGGGCAGGATTGCCCCGATGCGTATTTGAAAGGCCGCCGCTTCGCCTTCACCACCGGCGTGCCCAAGCTCATGGGCACCCCGCGCACCTACGCCCAGCACGGCCCCGGCGGCATCTGGATGTCCGACGCGCTCACCAACCTCCCCCGCGTCGCGGACGAGGTGACGGTCATCAAGTCCATGACCACGGACGAGTTCAACCACGCGCCCGCCGAGCTGTTGCTCTACACCGGTTCCGCCCGACAAGGCCGCCCCAGCATGGGCACCTGGGCGACCTACGGCCTCGGCACGGAGAACGAGAATCTGCCGGGCTTCGTAGTGCTCATCAGCAGCGGCGTGCAACCCAGCGGCGGCCAGAGTTGCTGGGGCAGCGGCTTCCTCCCCTCGGTCTATCAAGGCGTCCAGTGCCGATCAAAGGGCGACCCCGTGCTCTATGTTTCCAACCCGCCGGGCATGGACCGCGCGATGCGCCGGCGCACGCTGGACACGTTGCGGGACTTGAACGAATTGCAGTCGCAGGAGCTGGGTAGTCCCGAGACGGCCACGCGCATTGCGCAATACGAACTCGCCTTCCGCATGCAGGCCAGCGTGCCGGAGGTGATGGACATTTCCCAAGAGCCGCCCGCCCAGCTCGACGCCTACGGGGCCAAGCCCGGCGAGGCCAGCTTCGCCAACAACTGTCTGCTCGCGCGCCGCCTCATCGAGCAGGGCGTGCGCTATGAGCAGCTCTTCGACTGGGGCTGGGACTTCCACGGCACCGGCCCTAACGAGGACATCCGCGGGGGCCTGACCGCCAAGATGGCGCGGACGGATAAACCCGTCACCGCGCTCATCGAGGACCTGCGGCAGCGCGGCTTGCTCGACGACACGCTCATCGTGTGGGGCGGCGAGTTTGGCCGCACCCCCTTCCGCGAAGGCCGCACCGCCGGCGGGCAAGTGCTGGGCCGCGACCACTACCCGGATTGCTACTCGCTCATGCTCGCCGGGGCCGGCATCAAGAAAGGTTTTAGTTACGGCGAGACCGATGAACTGGGCTTCGGCATCGCGGAGAACAAGGTCCACGTTCACGACTTGCAAGCCACCATCCTGCACCTGCTGGGCTTCAACCACGAGAAGCTGACGTTCCGCTTCCAAGGCCGCGACTACCGCCTGACGGATGTGCATGGCCAGGTGGTGCGGGACATCCTGACGTAGGCGGCGGAGCGGCGGGGGCGGTGCCCGCTCTCCCTGACCCTGGTAGGGCCTTGCTGTGCAAGGCCGCGTCCTACCAATGAAGCAACGAGGCCGCGCCCAGCGCGGCCCTACCGGTTCAGCGGCCCAAAGCGCGGGCGTTGGTGGGATCGTAGGTGCCCTCCCGTCCCCCGTCACCACCCGAGGCCCCTGCCGGTGTGGCCTGCGCGCGCGCCCAGCCCGCCGCCCTCCCCCGGCCCGCATCCCTCCGCACCGCGTCTTTGTCCATGAAGGACACGACACGACGAGCGTCCTGGGCGAGGGTAGATTCGCCGCCGTCAATCCTCATGAAACGCCAAGCACACGCAAACGTGGCAGCGACCGACCAAGGAACAGGCGTAGCTTTCCCTCCCCACCCCGCTGCCGCTGTCGGCCACCCGGATGATTCCGTCGGCCAGCCAGCCGAGCCGCCGCCCCTGGGCACTGCGCCCGTCGCCAGCCCCACTGCGGCTGCCGCAACGGCCATTTCCACCGTCGCAATCACCTCGCCGAGTGCCGCGCGTGCCAACTCACCCGCCGCACCCACGATTTCCGGCCCAGCACAGGTGAATTCCCCCGCCACCCAGTCCCGTTCGCCACTCCACACTCTTCACTTTTAACTCTTCACTAACTCATGTTCGATCTCTTCAACTTCGCCCACCTCCAGAT
>JAYTIO010000702.1:0-11890 GCA_043731805.1 Pedosphaera sp.
ACCGCCGCGGCTACAAGTTCAGCACTTATGCCACCTGGTGGATCCGCCAGGCCATTACCCGCTCCATCGCCGATCAGGCCCGCACCATCCGCATCCCGGTGCACATGATCGAGACGATCAACAAGCTCATGCGCGTGCAGAAGCAGCTCGTGCAGGACTTTGGTCGCGAGGCGACGCCCGAGGAGATCGCCGACGAGATGCAGATGCCCGTCGAGCGCGTGCGCGCCATCATGAAGATGGCCCAGCAGCCCATCAGCTTGCAGTCCCCCGTCGGCGACAGCGAGGACACGAACTTCGGCGACTTCATCGAGGACAAGTCCGCCGAGAACCCGTCCGACATGACCAGCTACGCGCTGCTCAAGGACAAGCTGGCCGACGTGCTCGACTCCCTCACCGAGCGCGAACGCAAGGTGCTCGAACTCCGTTTCGGCCTGGCCGACGGCTACAGCCGCACGCTCGAAGAGGTCGGCAAACAGTTCAAGGTCACGCGCGAACGCATCCGCCAGATCGAGGCCAAGGCGCTGCGCAAGATGCGGCATCCGACGCGCCTGCGGCAGTTGCAAGGCTTCATTGACACCGAGGAACTCGGCCTCCGCACGCCGACGACTGGCGGCCCCGTGGTCGCCGCCTAAGCTCCCCTGCCCTTCCCCCAGCGCCGGCTCTGAGAGCCGGCGCTTTTTGTTTTCCGACCCCGCCAAGATTGGGACCGTGCCTGCCCTCGGATCCAGACACCTGGTGAAAAGGTGCTGCCGAAGAGGCCGCGTGCGCCCGTTCCCGGCTCCTTCTCAATCTTTCGCTTGCGCCGGCTGCTTGCCGATTGGAGTCTGCGCGGCATCCGCATGAATGCTTTCTGTCTCTTACTCGCCCTGTCACTGGTGACCGGTTCCCTCCGCGCCGCTGAGGTCACGGAGGATTGGCCGCAGTTCCTCGGCCCGCGCGGCAACAACACCTCGCGCGAGACCGGCTTGCTCGACGCGTTTCCCAAGGCCGGCCCGCCCATCGTCTGGCAGCGCGACATCGGCGCGGGCTACAGCGCGCCTTCGGTGCGCGGAGATTTGCTCGTGCTGCACCACCGCGTGAAGGACGAGGAGGTCGTCGAGGCGTTGCACCCGGCGACGGGCAAGCCCGGGTGGCGGTATGCCTACCCGAGCCATTACCAAGACCCCTTCGGCTACAACAACGGCCCGCGCTGCTCGCCACTGCTCACGGCGGACAGCTGCTACACTTACGGCGCGGAGGGCAATTTGCTGTGCCTCGAACTCGCCACCGGCAAGCTCCTCTGGCAGCGCGACACAGCGAAGGATTTCACCGTGCCGAACGCTTTCTTCGGCGTCGGCTCCACGCCGATTCTGGAGGACGACAAACTCATCGTCATGGTCGGCGGCCAGCCCAACGCGGGCCTGGTAGCCTTCGAGGCGAAGACCGGCAAGACGCTCTGGCAAAGCGTCGGCAAGGCCAACTGGACCGGGGTCTCCACGCTGGGCTGGCGCACGGAGCAGCCTTACGAGTGGACTGGCTTTGAAAAGCTCGCGAGCTACGCGTCGCCGGTGGCCGCGACGATGCATGGGCAACGGCACCTCTTCTGCCTGATGCGCCAGGGCCTTTGCTCCGTGAACCCGACGAATGGCCAGGTGAACTTCAGCCGCTGGTTCCAGTCGCAGGCCAACGACTCCGTGAACGCGATGAACCCCGTGGTGCAGGACGACACGGTGTTCATCTCCGCCGCCTACTACCGCAGCGGCGCGGTGCTGCTGCGTGTGAAGCCCGACGGTAAAGGGTTCGACGAAGTCTGGCGCGACCCGGCAGGGCATCCCTTCGACCCCGCCGACCGCGACCCCGCGACGGGCCGGTGGAAGGTGCCCGCGCTGGAGCTGCACTGGAACACGCCCATCCTGCTCGACGGCCATCTCTACGCGTTCAGCGGGCGCGACGAGCCGGACGCGACGTTCCGCTGCGTGGAGTTCAAGACCGGCAAGGTCACGTGGAGCCGCGATGAGCGCTGGAAGAAGAACCCGCCGCACGGCTCGCAGTTCCCGGTCTATGGCCGTGGCTCGGCGATTCTCGCGGATGGAAAACTCTTCGTCCTCGGCGAGGCGGGCTTGCTCGGCATCTTCAAGCCCAACGCGAAGCAACCCGAGGAACTCGCCCGCTGGCAGGCCCCGATGCTCGGCTACCCGACCTGGGCCGCACCCATCCTCGCGCACAAGCGCCTCTACCTCCGCAGTGAGGACAAGCTGGTGTGCCTGAACCTCGCGAAGTAACCCACCAGCCAAGCGCGTGCGAACCGCCGGCCTTCAACCCAGAACCCAAAACCCAGAACCCAAAACCCAGAACTCAGAACCTTCCCGTGGCCCTGCCCCTGAAATACAATGTCCGCAACGTCCTCGTCCGCTGGCGCTCGACGCTCGCGACCATCCTCGGCGTGGCCCTGCTCGTGGCGGTCTATGTGCTCTTGCAGTCGCTCGCGGTCGGGTTGGAGAAGTCCAGCGGCAACACCGGCGACCCGCGCAACGTGATGGTCGTCCGCAAAGGCTCCACCGCCGAATCCAGCAGCCAGATCACGCGCGAGCAGGTGCGGCTCATGCAGTATTGGGAGGAGATCGCGTGCGACCCCGCCGGGCGCACGCTGCTGACCGCCGACGTGCTGGTGCTCATCAACCTCCCCCGCCGCGACCACAACGGCGAGGCGAACATCCTCGTGCGCGGCATCTCACCGGTGGGGATGCAACTGCGACCGCAGGTCACGCTGGTCGAAGGCCGGTGGTTCACGCCCGGCCAGCGCGAAGTCGTCGCCAGCCGCCGCCTCGCGCGCCGCTTCGCGAATCTGGAGGTCGGCGGCACCTTCCGCTCGGCGGGGCGGGACTTGACCGTTGTGGGCCTGACCGACGGCGGCAGCAGCGCGTTTGACTCCGAGCTGTGGATGGACGCCGACGAGTGCCGCAGCATCTTCGACCGCGACTATTACTCCAGTGTGCTCGTGCGCGCGCGCGACGACGCGGCGGCGCAGGCCATCGGCGACCGCCTCGAAGCCGAGCAGCGCCTCCCGCTGCGCGCACTGAAGGAAACCGCCTACTACGCCTCGCAGACGATGACCGCGATGCCCATCAAGATTCTCGGCAACTTCCTCGCCACCGCCATGTCCATCGGCGCGGTCTTCGCCGCGATGAACACGATGTATGCGAGCGTCGGGTCGCGGACGCGGGAGATTGGGACGCTGCGGGTGCTGGGCTACCGGCGGCGGAGCATCCTCGCCGGCTTCCTGCTGGAAGGCGCGTTCCTCGCCTTCATCGGCGGCCTGCTGGGCTGCGCGCTCGCCCTACCGATGCACGGCTACTCCACGGGAACCATCAGCTTCGAGACCTTTTCGGAGACCGTCTTCCAATTTCAAATCACCCCCGCCCTGGCAGCGAAGGGCATGGTCTTCGCCGTCGTGGTCGGCTTGGTTGGCAGCCTCCTGCCGGCGCTGCGGGCGTCGCGGCTACCAGTGATCGCGGCGCTGAAGTCGGTTTGAGCTGGGTCGCGCGAAGGGGATACTGAGGATGGCCGCTCTCTGCCAACGAGATTCGCGCGTGGCGACGCGGAGTTGGTTTTCCTTCGCCCCCTTCGCGACCTTCGCGCGGCCTCACCCTCCCAGCCGCAGCGTTTACGCGAAACCCTCACTAGGGCCGCCCGCCTTTCTGCTTTGCCTTCCCGCGCTTTGTCCGCATCGTCCCGCCGTCGCGATGGACTCCGAGAAACTCAAGCAGTTGCACATCCAGCCCGAGGCCAAACGCCGTTCCAACACGAGCACCTGGGCCATCTTCCTCCTCGTCTTCCTCTGCACGGCGACGGCGGTGTTCTTCGCCTGGCCGCGTGACGGCGACAACCAACGCGTGGCCAGCGGCTCGAAGGACGGCAAGCTCACCGCCGCTCCGGCCGCCGCGAAGTCGCCCGGGCGCTCCCCTGCCCCGCCGGTCACCGCGACCGGTCCCAGCGGGGCCGTGCTCACCGTCAGCGGCTACATCATCGCCCGCGAGCGCATCGAACTCAGCCCGCGCTTCATGGGCGTGGTGAAATGGATTGGCGTGAAGAAGGGCGATGCCGTGAAGAAGGACCAGGTGGTGGTGCGGCTCGACGATGCGGAGACCAAGGCGCGATTGGCCGAAGCGGAGGCGCGCATCGCCAGCGCGCAAGCCACCGTCGCGACCACCAAGCTCGCCGTGCCCGAGAGCGAGGCGCGGCTGGCCCAAGCCGAGGCGCATCTGGAAAATACCCGCGCCGGTGCCGCGCAAGGCGACTTGGATTTGCAGCGCGCTGAAGTGCTCGTCCGCAGCAGCACCGAGCCGCGCCGCGTCTTGGATGACGCCCGGCTCCGGCTCGACGCCCTCCGCGCCACGGTGCGCGAAGCCGAGGCCGGCCTCAACGCCGCCCGGCTCGCGCCCACCGCCGCCCGCGCCCGCCTCGCCTCCGCCGAGGCGGGCGTGCGCGAAGGCGAGGCCGCCCGCGCGGTGGCCCAGCTCTACCTCGACTGGACGGTCATCCGCTCGCCGATTGACGGGGTGGTGTTGGAGAAGCTGGTGGACCCGGACGAGCTCGTCGTGCCGCAGAGTTTCGGCGGCGCGCGCGGGCCGAGCACTGCGCTCATCGCGCTCGCGGACTTACAGGACTTGCAGGTGGAGATTGATTTGAACGAGTCGCACCTCGCGAAGATTTCCCTGCGCCAGAAGTGCCGCGTCAGCCCAGAGGCGTATCCCGACCGGCACTACGACGGCTTCGTCGCGGAGATCGCCCCAGAGGCTTCGCGGCAGAAGGGCACGCTGCAAATCAAGGTGCAGGTGCTGAAGCCCGACCGGTTCCTCACGCCGGAGTTGAGCGCGAAGGTGAAGTTCCTCGCGGCGGACGCGCCGACGGCCCAGCGTTGAGGTCGGAGGCGCGGCGCTTTGCCACCCGGGCTTGGTTGTTCGGCTGATTTTCCCCCGCCGCCTCCCAGTGATCTGGAAGTCGGCTTAGAGCGAACGTAAGCCTGCACGGCCCGCGCGCAAGGGAGGGGAAGACCCGAGTGCGTTCCCCCAAAGCCAGCCTACGTTCCCGCAGTCCTCGGTGCAGCACAGCGGGACAGGCCGAGGATTGCGAACCGGGGCATCGTCCGGCCAGCCGCTCTTTTCGACTTAACTTCTCTCATTATGAAAAGACTCCTGTATCTCCTCGGCGCGCTGATGGCGTTGCTCCTGTCCATCGGCTGCGGTTCGCTCCACTCCAGCGGGCGCAGCATCCCCAAGTCACCTTGGCCCGACTTCGCCGGGGCGAAGGCCGCCTTCGACCGCATCGAACCGGGGCGCACGACGGTGGCCGAACTGCGCACCCTCGGCTTCGATCCCTACACGAACCCGAACGTCCGCATCCTGAACTACCTCGACATCCAGAGCCGTTTCGTGCCGAACCAGTCCGTCCGCCTCGATGACTTGCCCGCGCCCGTGCGCTCCTCGCTCGCCGCGCAGGAGAAGTCCGTGGCCTACGAATTGGACCTGAGCGTGGTGAACAGCCAGCGCTACGGGAACCTGTTCCTCGACATGTTCGCGTTCAACCGCAAGACCCACGAGACGGGCTGGACCTTCAAGGCGCTCGTGCTGTTGGACCACGAGAAGGTGCTCTACAAGCTCTGGTCCGGGCAGCCCAACGTGGACCGCTTCGACCAGAAGAAGAAGCCGCTCGGGCCGTTCCAGGAGATCAACAGCGCGGCGAACCTCTCGGTGATCCCGTAGGGAGATTACCGGAGTGCCGCGCGCCGAGTTTCCGCTTGGAAGCAAGGTCGGTTCCGTTACCGTCGCGCCTCGGCTGGCGCACCGCCCGCCGGACTTGCTATGGCGAACCCGACTCCTCCTCCCGCGCCGCCGGGGCCCAACGGACACGCGGCCTTCCTGACCCTACTCGCAGCGCTGGTGGCCGTGCTGGCACTCCTCTTCGCGAAGAGTTTCCTACCCGAATACATCGTCTTCGCCAACGACGGCCCGCTCGGCGCGACCACCGCCGCCTGCGGCCGGATGCCGGAGGCAATGTTCGGCGTGTGGAGTGAACTGAACTGGGTGGGCATCGAAGGCGTGGCCTCGGCCCCGAGCTTGTCGAACCTCCTCAACATCGCGCTCAGTCCGGTCACTTACGCCAAGGTCATCGTCCCGCTGTCGCTGCTGCTGCTGGGCTGCGCGGCGTGGGTCTTCTTCCGGCAATGCGGCTTCGCGCCGTGGGTCTGCACGGTGGGCGGCCTCGCGGCGGCCTTGAATGGCGACCGCTTCTCCGTCGCGGCGTGGGGGCTGTCCATCTGGGTCCTCGGCTCGGCGGCAATCTTCCTCGCGCTGGCGGCGCTGCTGGCGTCCACGCGCCGACGCCCGCTGATCTTCACCATGCTCGCGGGCTTCGCCACCGGCCTCGGCGTGATGGAGGGCTTCGACACCGGCGCGATTTTCAGCTTGGTGGTCGCGGCATTCGCCCTGTTCCTGGCGTGGACAGCGGCGTCGGATTCGCCGGCGCGCTGGCTCGCGCAGGGCTTCGGACGCGTCGCGGTCGTGGCGGTGTGCGCCGGCTTCATCGCCACCTACACGCTGGGCACGCTCATCAGCACGCAGGTCAAGGGCATCGTCGGGCTGGGGCAAGACCCGGAGTCGCGCAAGCAGCGCTACGTCGAGGCCACCATCTGGAGCCTGCCGAAGATTGAGGCGTTGCGCGTGTTGATCCCCGGGCTGTTCGGCTACCGGATGGACACGCCCGATGGCGGGGCTTACTGGGGGACGGTGGGCCAGACGCCGGGCTGGGAGCAGCACAAGCAAGGCACGCCGCGCCACTCCGGCTCCGGCGAATACGGCGGCGTGCTCGTGGTGTTGCTCGCCGCGTGGGCCTGCGCGCAGGCGTGTCGGAAGCAGGGCGCGTTCACCGACCTGGAGCGCAAGCTCGTCGGGTTCTGGGCGGGCATCGCGCTGCTGGCCCTGCTCTTCGCCTTCGGCAAACACGCGCCGTTCTACGAACTGTTCTACTCCCTGCCCTATGCCTCGACCATCCGCAACCCGGTCAAGTTCATGCACCCCTTCCACCTCGCGCTGCTGGTGCTCTTCGGCTACGGCCTGCACGCGTTGGCGAAGCAGTTCATCCGGCCCGCCGCCGCCGAGGGGAGTCCGCTCACCGAGCAGATGAAGACTTGGTGGGACACCGTGCGCGGCTTCGAGCGGCAGTGGACGGTGGGCAGCGGCCTGTTCGTCGCCGCGAGCCTGCTCGGGTTGCTGCTCTACAGCTCCGCGCGCAAGGACCTGGAGAAGCACCTCGTCGCCGGCGCGTTCAGCGCGGACCTGGCGAAGAGCATCGCCTCGCACAGCATCGGCGAAGTCGGCCTCTTCGTCCTCTTCCTCGGGCTGTCCGTCGCCGTCGTGACGGTCGCGTTGAGCGGCTACTGGTCCGGCGCGCGGGCGCGCTGGGCGGGCGTGGCGCTCGGGCTGTTGCTCGTGGTGGACCTCGCGCGCGCGAACACGCCGTGGATCATCTACTGGAACTACCAGGACAAATACGCCGGCAACCCCATCATCGAACTGCTCAAGCAATCGCCCCACGAGCAACGCGTGCAATCCCTGCCGCTCCAGATCAACCACCCGCAGTTCCCCATGTTCCAGCAGCTCTACGGGATGGAGTGGACTCAGCACCTCTTCCTCTACAACAACATCCAGTGCCTCGACATCACGCAGGAGCCGCGCTCGACCGCTGAGAACCAAGCCTACCGCGCCGTGCTGATGGGCCGCGCAAACTCCCTCGTCCGCCTGTGGGAATTGACGAACACCCGCTTCGTCTTCGGCGTGAGCGATCCCAAGTTCGTGAGTTCACTCGCGGCCCAACTCGACCCCGGCCCAGGCCGTTTCCGCGTTCACACCGCCTTCGATATGGTGCCCAAGCCCGGCGTCACCACCCCGACGCGGCTCGACCAGGTGACGGTGGCGACCAATGCCAACGGCCCGTTCGCGCTGCTGGAATTCACCGGTGCCCTGCCCCGCGCGAAGCTCTTCACCCAATGGCTCGCCACCACGAACGATACCGAAGTCCTCAGCCTCCTCACCAACGCCACCTTCAACCCGCACGCGACCGTCATCGTCTCCACGCCCCTGCCGCCCGCCACGAACGCGCCCGCCACCAACGCGGGCGACGTGAAGTTCCTCGCCTACACGCCCAAGCACATCCGCCTCGAAGCGAACGCCACCGCGCCCGCCGTCCTGCTCCTCAACGACAAGCACTCGCCCAACTGGAAAGTCTCCGTGGACGGCCAACCCGCCACGTTGCTCCGCTGCAACTACCTCATGCGCGGCGTGCAGGTGCCCGCCGGCAAACACGAGATCGAGTTCCGCTACGACCCGCCCATCACCGGCCTCTACGTGACGGCGGCGGGTTTCCTCACCGCCTTCTGCTTCCTCGCCCTGGCGCTCTTCACGCGCAATGGCGACAGCGCACCGCCGGTCCAGGCCAAAGAACAGAAGCTAGAAGCCAGTAGCTAGAAGATAGCGCCCCACCCTAGCTCCCATCTCCTATCCTCCGTCTTCTGTGAAAAGGCCCGCGCCACTCTCCCTCCTCCGTCGCGCCCCGCCGCGCCTGCGCCAGGAGATCGAGGGTATCCTCATCAGCCGCACCGAACTCCACCGCCGCGTGCGCGAACTGGCCCAGCAGATCGAGCGTGACTTCGCCGGGCGCGACCTCGTCGTCGTCTCGCTGCTCAGTGGCACCGTGATGTTCCTCGCCGATCTCATCCGCAGCCTGAACCTGCCCCTGCGCCTCGACTTCATGGGCGTCTCCAGCTACGGCAGCGGCACCGTCTCGCGCGAACTGGTCTTCACCAAGGAACTCCGCCTCGACGTGCGCGACCGCGACGTGCTGCTCGTGGACGACATCCTCGACACCGGCAAGACTCTCACCACCGTCATCGCCAAGCTCCAGAAACTCCGTCCGCGCCAGATCAAAACCTGCGTGCTCCTGAACAAGCCCGCCCGCCGGGTCGAGAACGTGCAGGCCGACTACGCCGGCTTCGAAATCCCCGACCTCTTCGTCGTCGGTTACGGCATGGACTACGCGGAGCGCTACCGCAACCTGCCCTTCGTCGGCGTGCTGAAACCGGAGATGTATGGGAAGTGACCGGTGGCAAGTGACAAGGGACAGGTGTTGCGCCCGGCTCGCCCACGCATTCTCTTTCTTCGACGCGCCCCCTGTCACCTGCCACGTGCCACCAGCCACCCACCGATGACTGTCCGAGTCCAATTCTGGTCCTACTTCAAAGATCTCACCGGCTGTGCACAGGCCAGTGAGGAACTGCCGCTGGGCGCGACCATCGGCGACTTGCTCCAGCGCCTCCAGGCTCGCTTCCCCAAACTCGTCTCGATGCAGAACTCCACGCTCATCGCCGTTGGCGTGGAGTATCAAGCCCGCGACTACGTGCTGAAGGACGGCGATGAAGTCAGCCTCTTCCCACCGGTGCAAGGCGGCTGACTCCGACCAAACTCAGAACTCAAAACTCAGAACCCAGAACGCCTTGCTCCGCTCCCTCACCCTCTCCCCCGACCCCATCGACGAACCCGCCCTCGTCGCCGCGCGGCGCATGACCGGGGGCCTGGGCGCGGCGGTGTATTTCAGCGGTGTCGTGCGCGGCAGCGAGGACGGCCAGCCCATCGCCGCCATCGAATACGAATGCTTCCGCCCGATGGCCGAGCACCAGTTCCACCAACTCTTCGACGAGTTGGCGCGGCGCTGGCCCGTCGAGTCCGTCCGCCTCGTCCATCGCCTCGGCGTCGTGAAGGTCAACGAGTCCTCGCTCTGGGTGGAAGTCCTCGCGCCGCACCGGGGCGAGGCCTTCGCCGCCTGCCAGTGGCTCATCGACGAGATGAAGCGCGTCGTCCCGATTTGGAAGAAGGCGGTGGCGAGGCCGAATTGACTTCGCCCCCGGCTTCGCCGACAAATCAACCATGAACACAGCGGCTGACAACGTGGCGACTCTCCGCGAGGAATTGATGGCCCTGCCAGCCACCACACGTGCATTGCTGGCGCAAGACCTTATGGCCAGCCTGGACTCCGAAACGGACGCCGACGTAGAGCAGGCCTGGTTGGAATTGGCGGAGCGCCGTCTAGACGAACTCAAGTCCGGCCAGGTCAAGCCGGTGCCTGGCCCCGCAGTGCTGGAGCGTGTGCGGAACCGAAACCGCTAGTGGACTACGAGTTTCATCCCGCCGCCGAGGCTGAATACGAGGAGGCAGCCCGCCGCTACGACGAGGTCAGCACTGAGCTGGGCAACCGGTTTGTCGCCGAGATTGAATCCGCCATCGCCCGCGTCTGCCAGAATCCCGAGTGGTTTCGCAAGCTGACTCCCCGCGTGCGCCATTGTCTGGTTCGCACTTTTCCTTATGGGCTTCTGTTTGCGGCAGATGGTGGGCGAATTTTATTTATAGCCGTGAGGCATCTGCATCGTCATCCAGACTATTGGAAGTGGCGAAGCACCGACGGAGGAAAATCTTTATGACCACCTGGTCCTTCGCCTCCTCTCCGTGGCTCATCCTGCTTGGCGCGGCCGTGTGGTGCGGGGCGGCGTGGCTGTGCTGGCAGAACGCCACACGGCGCGGGGGCAAGGCGGCGGTGTTCATGGAGTCGCTGCGGCTGGTCATCATGACGCTGCTGGTATTCACGCTGTTCCGGCCCGAGCTGGTGCGGCGCATCGAGCGCAAGGAGTCGCCGCAAATCGCCGTGCTGCTCGACGCCTCCGGCAGCATGGCCACGCGCGACGTGCGCGGCAGCTCGAACGTCCTCACGCGCGCCGAGTGGCTCGCGGCACGACGCGCGACGAACTTTTGGAAGCCGCTGGAGAAGTCCGGCAAGGTCATCGTCGAGGATTTTTCCGCCCCGCCGGCGGACACGAATTTCAACGCGCAGGCCGAGGCGGGCACGGACTTGAGCGCCGCGCTCGAAGCCTCGCTGCAACGCCACAAGAACCTTCGCGCGGTGCTCGTGTTGACCGATGGCGACTGGAACGCCGGCAAGCCGCCGCTCCTCGCCGCCGCGCGGTTCCGCGAGACAGACACGCCCATCTTTGCCGTGGGCGTGGGCGCGGAGCAGGCGTTGCCGGACTTGGTTTTGGAGCGCGCCACGGTGCCGAGCTACGGGCTTATCGGGGAGCAGATTTCCATCCCGTTCCGCATCGCGAGCCATCTGCCGCGCGAGGTGAGGACGCAGCTCATCATTGACGCGGGCGACGGCGAGGAAGTGAAGAAGGACATCACCATCCCGGCGGGCGGGCAGTTGCAGGACGCCATCGTGTGGTCGCCGCGCAACGTCGGCGAGCAGACCATCACGCTGCGTCTGCCGCCCGAGGCCGACGAGGCGCTGACCGACAACAACGCGCAGCAGTTCCGCATCGCCGTGCGCTCGGAGACGCTCAAGGTGCTCGTGGTGGATTCGCTGCCGCGCTGGGAATATCGCTTCCTCCGCAACGCCCTCGAACGCGACCCCGGCGTGGAGTCGCATTGCGTGCTGTTCCATCCGTCACTCGGCCCCGGCGGCGGGCGCAACTATCTCACGGCTTTCCCTGGCACAAAGGAGCAGCTCCAGCGCTACGACGTGATTTTCCTGGGCGATGTGGGCGTGGGCGAAGGCGAGCTGAAGGAGTCGGATGTCGCGCTCATTCGCGGCCTCGTCGAGCAGCAGGGCAGCGGCCTCATCTTCCTGCCGGGCCGGCGCGGTCGGCAGATGTCTTTGCTCAACGGCCCGCTCGCCGACCTCATGCCCGTGCAGCTTGACGACAAGCGCCCCGACGGCGTCGCGTTGCAAAACGAAGTGCCGCTCCTGCTCTCGGCCACGGGCAAAGGCCACCTGCTCACGCGCTTCGACGGCGACGAAAACCGCAACGACG
>JAYTIO010000703.1:0-1847 GCA_043731805.1 Pedosphaera sp.
ACCGGGCTGGCGCCCAACCCCGACACCCAACCGAATGAAACCGTTTGCCGCACTGTGGCTGACCGCCGCCGCCCTCGCCGCCGCTGAACTGCCGGACCTTCGCTCCGTTCCGCCGGACTTGGTCGTGCCGACCTTGGGCACCGGTGCGCCCGCGCCCGGCCAGCGCGTGATGCAAACGCTGCCGGGGTGGCAGGGCCAGCCAGTTTACCATGTGCTGTATTTGCCGACCGACTGGAAGCCCGGCGTGAAGCTGCCGGTCCTGGTCGAACTGGCGGGCAATGGCGGCTACTCGAACCAATTCGGCGACATCAGCACGGGCCGGCCCGAAGGCAGCAACCTGGGCTACGGCCTCTCGGCAGGCCGCGGCTTCATCTGGGTCTGTGTGCCGTATCTGAATGCGGCGGGCAACGACCTCGCCCTGACGTGGTGGGGCGATGCCCCGGCGCGCGACCCGCAGCCCACGTTGAAATACTGCCACGAGGCCGTGCAGTCAGTGTGCCGGGAGTTCGGCGGCGACGCAGCGAAGGTGGTGCTGTGCGGCTTCTCGCGCGGGGCCATCGCGTGCAATTACCTCGGCCTGCACGACGACGCGACCGCGCAGCTCTGGTGCGGCTTCCTCGCCTACAGCCACTACGACGGCGCGCGCCAGTGGCCCTATCCCGGCTCCGACCGTGCCGCTGCGCTCGCCCGGTTGCAGCGCCTGGGGAGCCGCCCGCAGTTCATCTGCGGCGAAGGTGGCAATGCGGCCGAGACCGAAAAGTATCTCAAGCCCCTGCTGCCCGACGCGAAGCTGACCTTCGCCGGCACCGGCTTCCGCAATCACAACGACGCCTGGACGCTGCGCCCCTGCCCCGCCCGCGACCAGGCGCGGCAATGGCTCACGGCCGTCACCGGCCCCCAGTGAACCGCAGCGCGCGCGCGATTTCGCGTGGGCAGCGGCAGCGCTTCCTGCCAGTCTCGGCAGCATGAAAACCACTGCGCTGCTTTTTCTCGCGTCCTTCGGCTGCCTCTTCGCCGCCGACACGCCCACCATCAAACCCGTCGCTGCGAACCTCCCCTACGCCACGCCGGCCAACCCTCGCCAAATGGTGGATGTTTACGCGCCTGCGGGAGCGAAGGGCCTGCCGGTGGTCTTCTGGATTCACGGCGGCGGCTGGCAGGGTGGCGACCGCACGTTGATCCAGCTCAAGCCGCAGGCGTTCGTGGAGAAGGGTTTTGTCTTCGTCTCCGCCGGCTACCGGCTCCTCCCCGAGGTGGACATGGTCACTATCTTCCGCGACATCGCCAAGGCCGTGCGCTGGACCCACGAGCACATCGCCGAGTTCGGCGGCGACCCGAAACGCATCCTCGTCGGCGGCCACTCCGCCGGCGCGCAACTGGCCGCACTCATTTGCACCGACGACCGTTATCTCAAGGCCGAGGGCGTGCCATTCGCGGTGCTCAAGGGCTGCTTCCCCGTGGACGGGGACACCTACGATGTGCCGGCGATGATCGAGACCGCCGAGACGCGGCTGCGTGTGCATGGCATGCCGATGCCGAAGCAGGGGCACCGGGTGAAATTCGGCAACGACCCGGCGCTGCACCGCGATTACTCCGCCGTCACGCACGTCGCAAAGGGCAAGGGCATCCCGCCGTTCTTCCTCCTCCACGTCGCCGACCACCCGGACACGACCATCCAGGCGCGCCGCCTCGACGCCGCGCTGAAGGAAGCCGGCGTGCCCACGCAGCTCTTCGGGGCCAAGGAGACGAATCATCCCCGGGTCAACGAAAACCTCGGGCTGCCGGAGGACCCCGCGACCAAGGCGCTATTCGAGTTCGTGGCTGCGGCGCTAAAGCCGTGACCAGGC
>JAYTIO010000704.1:0-2193 GCA_043731805.1 Pedosphaera sp.
GGCCGTCTCGCGGGTCGGGTTGGCAGCGTAGTAGGCGCGGAGTTGCTGGAGGGTGGGCAGCGGGTTGGCGGGGATGGCGAGGGAGCCGCCGGTGAAGCCAGCTTCCTGCCACGCGGCATTCCAGTTCTCGCCGAGCACAGGGAAGAGGGAGCGCAGGCAGGTGCGGGCGAGGAAGCGGCCGTTGCTCTGGACGGTGCGCAGGGTGGCGGTCTGGGCGGACTTGTTCGCCTGTGCAGTATTCCACAAGGCCTTGAGGCCGGGCACGGCGGGCGGGACGTTGGCCGGGCCGGCGGGGGTGCCGACGAGGGCGGTGAGGTTGGTGCGGAGAGCGGTCTCGCCGTTGTGGGCTAGGCCGAGGGTGGCTCCGTGGGTGTGGGCGCCATCGGCGGCGTCTTCGAGGAGCTGGATGACGGGGTCGTAGGCGATGGGGGGGCTGTTATTGGCCATACTGTGACTAGGGATGGTGTTTTGCGCTTAACTGACGTGATTGAAATGGGTTGGGCGTCGAAATACGCGATTTTTTGGAGCCGAAAAAGGCGTCGGGCGTGCCGCGCTGGGTTGGGGAGGCGCTGGAAGGGGCGTCGGGCGTGCCGATATGGGTTGGTGGGGAGCCAAACAAGCCGTCGGGCGTGCCGCGCTGGGTTCCGGGGGCGTAAAAAAGTGCGTCGGGGGCAACGAGTTGGGTGGGCGGGCGTCCGAACAAGGCGTCGGGGCACGCCGGCTGGGTTTGCGCGCGGCGCAAAGTGGCGTCGGGGCATGGCCGATGGGGCTGCGGGGGGGCGACAGCAGGCCGCGGGGACGACGGGGCCGGGGAGGAACAGCCGGGCGCAGGAGTTGTTTGTGGAACCGCCATATGGTCGCGCGTGACCGTAGTAATCCGGTCAGCGGGGTCAAGGAGTATTTGTCCCCTTGGCAGGCCGCGCCCGATACGTGGGATGCGCGGCGCGGCCAGGGTTGAATTCAGTCCGTGCCAGGCTTGTCCGAATGGCGTTGGCTCATTAGACTTTCCTTATGACCGCACTGCCGCTCGACCCACAGAACACCCGCCGCGACTTTCTCCAGAAGCTCACCGCGGCCACGACCGCCACGCTGGCGATGGGTGCGCCGCGCTTGCTGGCCAACGAGAAGGTCGTTCACCCCAAGGCCACGGCGGACGCGTGCATCCTGATTTGGATGGGCGGCGGGATGGCCGCGCCGGACACGTTCGACCCGAAGCGCTACCAACCCTTCGAGAAGGGCGTGCCGGTGAAGAACATTCTCAGCACCTTCCCGGCGATTCCCACGGCGGTGGACGGCGTGAAGATTTGCCAGGGCTTGGAGCAAATCGCCTCCGTCATGGACCGCGCCACGCTCATCCGCAGCGCCACGCAACCGGACCTCGGGCACATCCTCCACTCGCGCCACCAGTATCATTGGCACACGGGCTACGTGCCGCCGCAGACCGTCGCGGCCCCGCACCTCGGCGCGTGGATGGCGAAGGTCCTCGGCCCGCGCAACCCGGTGATGCCCGCGTTCATCAACGTCGGTCAGCGGCTCGAAGGTGTCGGCGAGCAGGAGGAGTTGAAGGCCTTCACCACCGCCGGCTTCTTCGGCAACGAGTTTGGCCCGATGAACCTGCCGTATCCCGACGACGCCGCGCAGTCGGTGCGCCCGCCCAAGGGGATGGAGCCGGGCCGCTTCGACAATCGCTACAGCCTCTACCGCAAACTCGTGGACAAGAACCCGCGTCGCGAGTTCATGAGCGACTTCCAGCAGGAGTCCATGCTGCGCTCGCTGGACAACGCGCATCGGCTCCTCAGCTCGAAGGAGCGCGCGGCCTTCGACCTCTCGCTGGAGCCGAAGGAGAGCTACGCGAAATACAACACGGGGCGCTTCGGCCAAGGCTGCCTGCTCGCGCGGCGGCTCGTGGAGAACGGCGCGCGCTTCGTCGAGGTGACGACGGAGTATGTGCCCTTCGTGCATTGGGACACGCACAAGGACGGCCACGAAACCGTCGCCGGCATGCACAAGATTATGGACGCGCCCATCGCGCAGCTTGTCCGCGACCTCGAAGCGCGCGGCTTGCTGAACCGCACGCTGGTCATCATCGCCAGTGAGTTCAGCCGCGACGCGATGATTGAGGGCGTGCCCGGCTCGAACGCGAAGGACCAGGCCACTGCGCCGAGCGAGACGTTGCAGGAGATGAAGCACTAC
>JAYTIO010000705.1:0-5694 GCA_043731805.1 Pedosphaera sp.
GCAGGCAAGTGGCGAATCATTGGCAAATCAGCACGAGCCACCCCCGAAAATACTCGAAAGGAGGGTCGAATCCGCCAAGTAGGGCTAGCCAAGCTCGCAAGTCACGCTGCCGAAGCCAAACGGAATCCCGCTGAGAGGGGAAAGCGTGCGCTCGAACTCGCCGCCCCTGCCCCCGGTCTTCGCTGGGACTTGGGAGCAGATGCTGGGAACCGATGGGGCGTTCGTGGGCTTTGTCCCGCACCCTGGGCCTTCCCGCTGGGAGCCGGTTCGGCGGTGGCTGGCCTGCCCGAACGGTGCATCTTCCCGCTGCGGCTACGCCACCAGTTCGCGCATCGGCTCGCAGCCCGGTTCCACGAGATACTGCGGGCGGCCGCTGAGGTCGGTCACGGTGGCGTGGGCGTCCAAGCCGAGGTTTTGGTAGAGGGTCGCGAAGACGTCGCCGAAGCGCACGGGGCGTTCGGTGCATTCGCCGCCGAGGCGGTCGGTCGCGCCGATGACTTGGCCGGTCTTCATCCCGCCGCAGGCAAGCAGGCCACAGGAGACGCGCGGCCAGTGGTCACGGCCCGCGTCCTTGTTGATGGTGGGAGTGCGGCCGAACTCGCCCCAGACGACGACACTCACGTCCTTGTCGAGGCCCCGGTCATGCAGGTCTTGCACGAGCGCGGTCACGGCCTGGTCGAACATGGGGAAGTCTTCCTTGGCGATCTGGTGGTTGCGCCCGTGGTAGTCCCAGAAGCCGAAGGAGACGGTGACGGCGCGGGCCCCGGCCTCGACGAGGCGGCGGGCGATGAGGAATTGTTCGTTGAGGCGCGGGGAGGCGTCGCCGCGGAGCGCGGGGTCGCCCTTGCCGTAGCGAGCGATGGTGCGCGGGTCTTCCTTGGTGTAGTCCAGCGCGGCGGCGAGTTTACTGGAGGTGAGCACGCCGAAGGCTTGTTGCTGAAACGAATCCAGTCCGTCCATGAGGCCGCTGCCGTCCACGTCCCGGCGGAAGTGGTCGAAACTGGCGAGGAGGCTCTTCCGGTCGGCGAGGCGCTCGACGGAGAGGTCGTTCAAGACCAGGTCGGTCTTGCCGTCACCGTCGGGCTGAAAGGATTTGTGGGCGACGCCCAGGAAGCCGGGCGTGGCGAGGTTGTAGGGCCGGTGTTTGGTCTTGTTCTCCAGGCCGACGAAGGGCGGGATGGCGGGGTCGGCGGAGCCTTGGAGCTTGCCAATCATCGAGCCGAACATCGGCCAGCCGCCGGTGGGTTGGTTGCGCGTGGGCCGGCCGGTGAAACACTGGAAGTTGTCGTGCCCGCCTTCCGCGCCGACGATGGAGCGGATGGGGACGAGCTTGTCCATCATGCCGGCGATGCGGGGGAGATGCTCGCAGATGCGGATGCCCGGGACGTTGGTGGGGATTTCGCGGAAGGGACCGCGGACTTCGCGGGGGGCGTCGTTCTTGATGTCATACATGTCCTGATGCGGCGGTCCGCCGGGCAGGTAAATCATGATGACGGCCTTGTGGGAGTGGTGGATGCCAGCCTTGGCCTCGGCTTGGAACAACTGCGGCAGCGCCAGCCCGCCCAGGCCCAGGCCGCCAATCTTCAAGAAGCTGCGGCGCGACACGCCGTCGCAGAATCGGGAGGCGGAGTTGGAACGGATGGTCAGCATGGCAAGATCAAGTCAGTGTGCGACGAAGGGCGGTGGCCGGGCTTCAAAGGAATCTTGGCTGGCTCATTTGGAATGCAGTTCAACCTGCGACCGACCGCAAAAACCTGCGGTTGATTTTGCCGCGAAAGGGCACCAAGAACCCAAAGAGGCGAAGTTGGAACTAACTGGGACCGGGACTCTTTCCATCCGTGCCGCGCGCCTGCCGGAAGCTTGCCTTTGCGCTCTCTGGGCCCTTTCGTGGCTAACCTCGGCTGTTTTCGGCTTCCTCTGAACTGGCCCTCACTGCACTTCCAACAGTTCCACCTCGAAGATAAGCGTGGCGTTGGGCGGGATGGCGCCGGGGTAGCCGCCTTCGCCGTAGGCCAGCTCGGGCGGGATGGTCAGCTTCACCTTGTCACCCACGCGCATCCGCAACACCGCGATGTCCCAGCCGGCGATGACCTCGCTCATGCCCACGGTGAAGGAGAACGGCTCGCCACGGTCCACCGAGCTGTCGAACTTCTTCCCACTCGTCAGCCAGCCGGTGTAATGCACGACCGCGACATTGCCGGCGTTCGGGGAAGGGGCGTCCGGCACCTCGGTGAGGTGGAGGAGTTCGACGAAGAGTTTCGGGGCGGATTCTTGAGACATCTGTGCGAGGCTACGGGAGAGAGTCTGCGGGCCGCAAGCTGAACCCCTGAACCCAAGCGGAGCGCCGAGCATTGCTCGGCGTTGTGTCGTTCGCCGCTCTGGTCGAGCGATGCTCGGCGCTCCGGTCGGGGAAGGAACCGGCGGGTCAAATCACTTCCTTCAGCGGCTCCCAGCCAGCCACGAGGTGTTGGGGGCGGCCAGAGAGGTCGGGGAGGGTGACTTGGTTGGCGTTGAGGCCGACGCGGTTGTAGAGTGAGGCGAAGATTTCGCCGAAGTGGACGGGGCGCTCGTTGGCTGCGCCGCCCAAACGGTCGGTGCCGCCGATGACATGACCGGTGCGCATCCCGCCGCCGGCCAGGACGGCGCAGGAGACTTGCGATCAAATTCGTAGATGTAGAAACAACGCTTCAATCATCCAATCAAACCAGTAGGATTTCCCCATGGCAAAGGCCCGGCATCCGAAGGCCGCAGCGTTTGTCCGACAAAGACTGTTTGCTGGCGTGACCTGCTTCGTGGAATTGGAGTCGCGCATCGCCGGGTTGCTGGATGAACAGGCGCGCGGCAACGCCTTCGAGGTCTTTGCAGAAGCGTTTCTTGCAAACCAGCGGAAGCATGATGCTGCTAAGAGCCTGTCTGAAAAATCATGATTCTTGAGGAATCAAGCCAAGCGGCGGAGTTGGATTCGTATCATAGGGATATAGACCCAAGCCTCGGCACTGGTTTCGCTGGTCTCGTAATCGCGCACCAGTCGCCGCTGGCGCATCAGCCAGCCGAACGTGCGCTCGACCACCCAGCGCCGCGGCAGGACCCGAACGCCCTGCACGTCAGCGCAACGCTTGACGACCTCCACCACCAGCTTGCGGCGCAGGCCTATGACCCACTGGGCAAACCCCGGACCACTATACCCGCCGTCCACCCACAGCAGCCGCAACCAAGGAAAGCGTTTCCCTTCGAGTTCAGCCTGCCGCTCAAGCCATCCGACAAGAGTTGCACGGTCCGTTTTGAAAGCACCGATTCAAAAGGCCAGCCACAGCAGTCCACGCAAATAAAGATTCATTCACCCACGTTCCAACGATAAGCGCCGCAGTCCCACGCGAATCTGGCGGCCCAGTCATTTGGAGGCGGCTGCGGCTGGTCTGCGACACAGCCGCGCGCTGGGGGCCAACATGCGGCCGTTTTCCGAGGGCTGAAAAATAGTTCGGCAAACGGACGTGGTGTGCGGAGTGTTCCTATAGATGACACCTGCCGAGAACGAAAAGCATGACCAGTTTCTCAGGCTCTACGTGGAGCATGAGGACGCGTTGAATGGCTTCGTGCGGTCGCTGGTGCCCACCCGCGATGACGCGCGGGAGGTGATGCAGGAGGTGGCGGTCGTGTTGTGGCGGAAATTCGAGGAGTTGCCGGCGATTCAGGATTTTCGCCCCTGGGCATTTGGCGTGGCGAGATTCGAAGTGCTGGCCTTCCAGCGGGATTGGGCGCGGGACCGCCATGTGTTTGGCGATGACGTGCTGGCGCTGCTCGCGGACGAAGCTGCGGACGATGCGGATGTCTTGGAGGCGGAGCGAAACGCGCTCGACGAATGCCTCGGCAAACTGGAGGCCGCCCAGCGCAGTCTGCTGGAGACGGCCTATGCGCCAGGCGCCCGCATTGATGGGCTCGCCGCCGCCGCGGGACGTTCGCCGATGTCATTCTACAAAGCCCTGCATCGCATCCGGCTGGCCTTGATGGATTGCACGCAGCGGGTGCTCGCCCGGGAAGGACTCTCATGAACTCAGATCAGGAGAAGCTCGAGCTCGCGCGCCGTCATCTGGACGGCACCGCCACGGCGGATGAGACCCGCGCACTGGAGGAACTCTTGCGCACGGATGCGCCGTTTCGCCGGCAGTTTCTCCGCTACACCAATGTGGATGCCGCTCTCGGCAGCGGACGATTGTCCGCCGCGCCAGTCGTCCAACCAGCGCAAGTTGTCCATCATCCCGCGTGGTTCGGCTGGTTTCAATGGCGTCCGCTCACGGTGGCGGCGGCGGGTTTGGTGTTCGGCGCTTTCACCGCCTCGGTGGTGTGGGCTTACGTGACGCCGCTGGCAGCCAAGGCGACCACGTTGCTGGCAGAGGATTTCGAGACCACTTCGGCCCCGGTGCGCACCGGGGTCGCGCTCGAACCCGGAGTTTGGCGTGGCGATTTCGCGGAAATCGTTGGCGAGGAGCACGGCGTGAAACCGGCGAGCGGGGTCAGGATGCTGCGGTTCCTGCGCGCGAATTACGATGGCAAAGCCCGGGCGGCGGGCGGTCATCTGGCGGATGTTTACCGGCTGATCGACGTGCGTCCGCAGCGGAGTGAACTCGCGGACGGCGGCGCGGTGGTGCAGGTGTCGGCGGGCTTCAATGCCGTCCCCTTTCCGCCGGATGAAAAGTTTGGCTGCGCGCTTTCCATTTACGCGCTCGATGCCGAGACCGCCCCCAGCGGACCCAAGCGCATCGGCACCGCATTGATGTCCGACTCGCTGGCGATGGCCCGCAGCAGTCGCACGCGGCTGGACCGCGCCCCCGCCACCTGGCAGCGCCTGACCACGGAATTGCGCGTGCCCGCCAACACGGATTACCTGGTCGTCCGGCTGCACATCACGCAGGGGTTTGATTTGGACGGCAGAGCCACCTTCACCGGCGCCTACGCGGATGACGTGCGCGTCGAGCTAGTGCGGAGGACCCTGCTCCGTTGAGGAAGGTTCCCCAATCACTGCCGCGCCCCTGCCCAGTCTGAACCGATGTCCGTTAACTCCACCAACGCATGAGACTCCAGCACGCTACGGGCCCCAAGTCTTCGCACCTTCACCCAGTGAGGCGGGGCTTCACGCTCATTGAACTGCTCGTCGTCATCGCCATCATCGCGATACTTGCCGGGATGCTTCTGCCCGCCTTGGCGAAGGCGAAGGCGAAGGCGAAGGCTCACGCCGTCAAATGCCTCAGCAACAACCGGCAGATTGGCATGGCCGCGATGCTTTACGTTGGTGACAACGATGATGCCTTTCCGTGGGGCATCCAAATCAACGGCGGCGCCGCAGCTGCGACCGCGAACGACCCGACCGCATGGAACATGCTCCTGCTCCGCTACGTCGGCATCTCTTCGACGGTTGGGCTGACCCAGGTGCCCGCCTACCTCTGCCCCGCCAAGGAGGATTCGGTGCAGTTGCCGGGGGTGCTGTTCCCCATGAGCTATCGCGGCAACGAGCATGCGTTCCGCGCCACCATCGCTCGCTATCCCGCCGCCTTGCGGGCTGCTCAAATCAGCAGCCCGACCGCGATTGCGCTTCTGGTGGAGAAGGTGAAAAGCAACAACCAGCTTCAGTTCAGCTACGACAGCCTCGAGACCACGCGGGTGGGCTGGAGCGCCAACGACAAAGGCCTGACCCGGCAC
>JAYTIO010000706.1:0-4158 GCA_043731805.1 Pedosphaera sp.
GGAATCGGCTACCGGCGGACCGCCTCGACACTTTCCTCGAAGACATGACGCTCGACGCGGACCGCGCCGAAGAGAAGGAGGCGGGCGACGCGGTGACGCTCATCACGATGCACTCGTGCAAGGGCCTGGAGTTTCCCCATGTGTATGTCGTGGGGCTGGAGGACGGCTTGCTGCCGCACTCGCGGTCGAAGGTCGAGGGCACGATGGACGAGGAGCGGCGGCTCTTCTACGTGGCCATCACGCGGGCCAAGCGGGAGCTGATGATTTCGCACTGCGGCGGGCGGAAGAAGTATGGGCAGGTCATGCCCTGCCACCCGTCGCCGTTCCTGAAGGAGCTGCCGAAGGAACTCATCGAGGATGCGGCGGAGAAGGGGAAGAAGCCGGTCACGGACGCGAGCGCGAAGGATATGTTCGCGGCGATGCGCGAGGCGTTGCAGTGAGGTGTGGAGCGGGCGGGGGGAAGCGCGGCAGCACTCTCGGAGTGCGGCAGTCCGCTGCCGCTTTGTCAGTGGGATAACTTCGTCCGCCACGGTGAAAGCGCCAGAGGGCTGGCGCAGTCCAAGACGCTGGCGCGTTCACGAACGGACTGCGGACTACTTGAGCAGCCGTTGCTTCACCTCGTCCGTCAGCGGTGCGGTGGCGATCCAGGCACGGGCGGCGGGGGGGTCCAGTTGCAGCCACAGGGTCGCGATGCTCTCAGCCATGCCCGCGCGGCTCTCCGGCGTCAGCCTGCCCAGCAGCGCGGCGGCGGCGGCGGGATTGTCATTGGCCAGCGTCGGGAAGATGACTTCATAAGCGCGGGCTTGTTCGGCGGCGGGCAGTTGCAGCGCCCAGGCAAGGGCACCGTCCACGTCGTTCGCGGCCCAGTGGGCGCCGAGGTTTTCCATGAGCTCTATCTTCCCATCACCCGCCGGGAGTTTCGCGACGAAGGCGGCGGCCTGCTCGGGCGCATCGCCCGCCCACACGGCGAAGGTGGCTTCGATCGCGAACTGTCGGGCTTCGGCGCTCGGCAAGGCCTGCGCCCACTTCAAGGCGGACTGCGGGTCCACCGTCGCCCACTGGTTCGCCACGGCGGAGAAGAGCGAGTTCTGGGTATCGCCGCTCGGCAGCGAGGCGGCGAAGTCGGCAGCGGCGCGCGGGCTGGCTTGCGCCCACTCGTGGCTGAGGTTGACGAGAGCGTTTTCGCGGGCGCGGCCGGGCGGAAGTTGCTTCACCCAGGCGAGCGCACCGTCGAGGTCCACGCTGGCCCAGCGGGAGGCGATGTTGGCGAGGGTTTGGTTCTGGGCGTTGCCGGCGGGGAGGGTGAGGGCGAGTTCGACGGCGGCCTTGGGGTCGGAGGCGGCGAGTTCGCTGGCGACGTTTTGCACCCTCTCGCGTTTGCCCTTGCTGTCGGGCTGTTGCGCGAGCCACGCGGCGGCGGCGGGGGCGTCATTGTTGGCCCAGGTGCTGGCGATGCCTTGCAGGACGCTGTCGCGCTGGCGTCCGGGCGGAAGCTGGGCGAGGGCTTGCGCGGCGGCGGTGGCGGGGTCGCGGTTCGCCCACGCGAGGAAGATGGATTCAGGCAGGCCGGAGTTAGGCGTGAGGACGCCGGACTGGGTGAGGGCGGCGAGGGCGGCGGCGGGATTTTCCTCAGCGAGTTTGGCGAGGACAGTTTGCAAGGCTTCGTTGCGGGCGGAGCCGGGCGGAAGAGTCTGCGCCCACGCAAGGGCGGCGGGGTTGTCGGTGCCGGACCAGACTTCGAGGACGGCGCTGGTGGCGGAGCGACGTTCAGCGGGACGGGTGAGTTGCTGGGCGAAGCGGAGCGCGGCGGCGCTGTCCGCGCTGGCCCAGCGGGTGAGGAGGGTGTGCAGGACGCCTTCGCGTTCGTCGCGGCGGGTCAGTTGGTCGAGGAACTGGATGACGCGCGGCACGTCGGCGGGGGCGATGCGCTGGGTGAGCTCGAATACTTTCGTCATGCGGCTCTCGGTGACTGGGTCGCGCAGCGCGGCGGCGAAGGCGGTGGCAAAGTCTTCGGCGGTCACCGGCGGGGCGGGCGGCTCGACCTTGGACGCAGCGGAGTTGGGGCGGCGGGCAGGCGGGCGGGCGAGGGCGGGAAGCTCTTTGGTTGCACTGACTTTGGGTGCTGGACCTACTCCCGCTGGCTGCGTCGGGCGCAAGAGCGCCCTGTCTCCCAGCACGCCCAGCCCCGCGCCGAGCAGGAGCAACAGGGCGGACGAGGTGAGGCTTTTGGGTTTCATGTGAATGCGTGCTTCCCAGCGGGGCGACGGGGGAACTTATCGGGCGCAGCCAGCGGCGGCGCAATCCGATTTCGCGCCAGCGGGCCACTCAATTCCCGGCGGCGCTGGCGGAGAGCACCGCGCCCGGCTCGCACTCGGCGGTGACTTCAAAGGGGCGGCAGCAGACTTCGCAGTCGGTGACGAAGCACTGGCGGGGGATGCTGGTGTCGAGCACCAGTTCCATGCTCTGGCCGCAGAAGGGGCATTCGACTATCGCGGTGTCTTCCATGCGGGGAAGGTGGCGGGTGTCGGGGGCCGGAGCAAGCGAACGGCGCAGCCGACGCGGGTAGTGGCTCAATTTGAACCACGAAGGGCACGAAGGACACGAAGGCGATTCAAGCAAGGTGCCGGTATCAACAGGCTTCCGCTTTGTGCCCTTCGTGCTCTTCGTGGTTAATTCCAAACTGAGCCACTACGCCGGCGCGTCACTGCTTCGGCATATACTCCGGCAGTGGCTTGAGCACGCCATACTGGATGAGCGCGACGATGAGGAGGGTGTAGGCGAGCGAGATGCCGAGGTCGGCGAGGAGCTGGCGGCGCGTGTAGGGTTTGGGGGTTTCTGAGAGCGCCTGCTGCGCGCCCTTCTGCAGGAGCACGAAGCCTAGGACGTTGGTCAGCCAGTAGCCCAGGACGAAGCTCGCGGTGAACACCGCCGGCCAGAACAGGCTCACGAGCCACGCAAAGGCCAGCGCGAGCGGGATGTTCACGAAGAGGTCGTTCCACCACGACAGCGGCGAGAGCATGAAGCCGATGAAGGCGAGCGTGCCGCCGGCGAGTTTGCGTTTCCAAGGCATCGGAATGGCGATTGTCGAATTGCGAATGGGGAATCGGTGCGAGGTGCGAAGCGGAGAGTTCGGCACTCGCACTTCGCCATTCGCAATTGGCTTACTCCAGCACCCGCATCTGCACCGCGTCCACGATCTGCGTGCCGCTGGACATGGCGCTGATGATGACAACGGTGTGGCCCCGGTGGAGGATGCCCGCTGCCTTCATGCGGACGAGCGCGGCGTCAATGTTCTTCTGGGGGTCGTTGTTGTCGAAGGGGAACACGACGGGGGTGAGGCCCCAGTTCAGCGCGAGCGAGTCGGCCAGCGGCCAGTTCTCGCAGACGGCGTAGATGGGCGAGTAGCGCGGGCGCAGCCAGGAGGTCCAGCGGGCCATGCTGCCGCGCCGGGTGAAAACGATGATGGCCTCGGCACGAAGCTGGTCGGCCATGACGACGGCGCTCTTGATGAGCTTCTGGCGCGGACTGGTCAGCTCGGCGCGCTCGTGATAGCCGGCGTTGCCGCTGCGCTCGATGCGGCGGGCGATGCGGTCGAAGACCTCGATGCACTTCACCGGGTATTTGCCCACGGTGGTCTCGCCGGAGAGCATGATGGCGTCGGCCTGCTCGAAGACGGCGTTGGCCACGTCGGTGATCTCGGCGCGGGTGGGCATGGGGTTCTCGATCATGCTCTCAAGCATGTGCGTGGCGACGATGACGGGCTTGCCGACGCGGAGGCAGAGTTTGACGGCCTTGCGCTGGATGATGGGCAACTCCTCGTAAGGGCACTCAATGCCGAGGTCGCCGCGCGCGACCATGATGCCGTCGGCTTCGCTGACAATTTCCTCGAGGTTCTTCACCGCCTGCTGGTCCTCGATCTTGGCGATGATCTGCGGGCGGTGCTTGGACCCCTCGGTGAGGGCGCGGAGCTGGCGGAGGTCTTTGGCCTCGCGCACGAAGGAGAGCGCGAGGTAGTCCACGCCGACTTCGAGGCCGAGCGCCACGTCGGCGATGTCTTTGGCGGTGAGCGCGGGGAGGCTGACCTTGACGCCGGGGAGGTTGATGTGGCGGCGGCTGCCGAGCTTGCCGGGCGTGAGGACTTCGCACTCGACCTTGTTG
>JAYTIO010000707.1:0-2186 GCA_043731805.1 Pedosphaera sp.
GTGCTGGTGCCGCCGTGCAGCAACGCGCTGGTCACGCCGGCCGCGCGCAAGGCCGCTCCGTCCCCGCCGTGCAGGACGAGTTCAAACCGCGTGGCCATCGCGTGCCGGGCGAGCGTGACAGTGGTCATGGCAAAAGGAATTTAGCCACGGATGAAACACGGATGAAACACAGATTCAGGAAGGGGTTTATAAGGAAGGCAGGAGAGCAGACCGGCGTGCGCCTTCACCGTCTTTCTCCCGCCTTCCTGCTCTCCTTATAAAAAACCGGCCCCGCGTCGCCGCGAGGCCGGTTCGTGAGAATCCTGTCTTCCTCGCTCAGGACAGCGGCAGGCTGCCGTAGGTGAGCGGTGCGACTTCCTTGCCGGAGCCGTCGGTGACCTTGCGCGTCTTCGGGTCGAAGTTGCACATGAT
Organism: Pedosphaera sp.; assembly: GCA_043731805.1. Classification (GTDB taxonomy): domain Bacteria; phylum Verrucomicrobiota; class Verrucomicrobiia; order Limisphaerales; family SXTU01; genus SXTU01. The sequence continues at coordinate 412 of JAYTIO010000707.1, forward strand.
GTTCAGGCGCTCGGACATCTCAGCCAGCGAGATGACGGTCTGCACCTTGACAGCGAGGTCCACGCCCGCGTTGGGCTGCGTGTTGGCGCGGATGCTGTCGAACCAGTTCTTGTGGTGGTTCGGCAGGTTCTCGCCGGGGAACGCGGCGCTGGTGTAGGGATCAATTTCCTCGGTGAAGGGTCGGCCCGGGGTCAGCTCGACCTTGTTGCCGGCCATCGTGAGCGTGGCCTTGTGGCCGCGGATCATCTCCTGCGTGCCGACCTCGTTCACCGTGCTGCTGGTGATGTGCATGACATAGCCGCTGGGGAACTCGGCGATGAGTTGCATGATCTCGGGCACGTCGCGCTCGGGGGTGCCGGGCGTGAGCTTGTCGGTGTGGAAGGACTTGTTGCCCAGCGCCGCGACGCGCGTCGGGAACTCGGGGTTGCCGGTGGCGAGCATGTAGGGATGCAGCTTGTGCGGGAAGAGGTCGCCCAGCAGGCCCGCGCAGTAGGGATAGTATTTGCGCCAGCGGAAGTAGTGGTCGGCGCTGAAGGGAATCTGCTTTTTCACGTGCCCCATCCACATATTCCAGTCCGTGTCGGTCGCGCTGCTCCACGGCTGGATGGCGTAGTTCCATTCGCCCTTGGGGCTGTTGCGCATGTAGGAACCTTGCGACATGACGATGGGGCCGATCTTGCCGGACTTGATGAGCCGCGCGGCCTCGTGCCACTTCATATCGGAGCAACCCTGTGAACCGACCTGGAGAATCTTGCCCGTCTGCTTGACGGCGTCGTAAACCTCGAAGGCCTCGCTGAGGTAACGAGTCATCGGCTTCTCGACATAGACGTGCTTGCCAGCCTGCAACGCGGCCACGGAAACCTTCGTGTGCCAGTGGTCCACGGTGGCGCAGACGATGGCGTCAATGTCCTTTCGCTCCAGCAGCTTTCGGTAGTCGCCGTAGGTGTCCACCTTGGCCCCGGCGTTGCCGTCCAGAATCTTGGCCTTCGCGAAGTCCTGCCGATACTTCGAAACGTCGCAGACGGCGATGGATTGGGTGTTGTTGTCGCCGTGCTTGGGCTTCATCTGGCTGACGTGCGCCATGCCCTGGCCGCCGACGCCGATGTGGCCGATGGAGATGCGGCTGTTCGCGCCGATGACGTTGGCGGAGGGGGCTTGGTTCTGGCCGTAGATCGGCGTGATGCCGACGGCGGCGACCGCAGCCGTGGCGGCGGTGGCGGACTTGAGGAACTCGCGACGCGACGCGCCGGAGCCGAGGGAGGTGTTTTCAGTGCTCATAAATGTGTGTTGGCTAACGGGGGGCGAAGCTAGCGGAGGGAGGCGAAGGGTCAAGATGCGTTTTGGTGGGAGTGGCTACTTCTTGCGCTGTGTGGCGTTCTTTTCCGTGAGTTGGCGTTCCATACGCAACAATGCGTTCTCCAGCCCAAGCACGAGCTTTTCGCGCTCATGCTGTTCAGTCTCCTTGTTGCGTTGAACCTCGACGGAAAGCTGCCGGACCATCTCGTTGGTTGCGGCGAGCTGTTCTTTAAGCAAAGCCACCGTATCCCGGGTCTCCTCCACATCCCGGAGCAGAAAAAACATCTGCCGGACGGCATCAACGATGTGACTGAGCATGGCGGAGTATGGCTCGGATTTCGTCCTGACTGCGGCGGATGGCTTGGTCAGCCCGGTGAATCCGCTGGTCGGTTGCTTTCATCCGCTTCCGAATGAGCGCCATCTCGGCGAAATACTTCTCGATGGTGGCCACCCACCCAGCCTCGCGCTTGGTCAGCCCG
>JAYTIO010000708.1:0-3460 GCA_043731805.1 Pedosphaera sp.
TCAAGCAAATGCCCGGCGAGGTCAACTTCGGCCAGGAGTTCATGTATCAGCTCCAGGTCTTCGCCAACGAAAACGTCGCCGACGTCATCGTGCGCGACACCGTGCCGGACGGCGCGGTCTATGTCCGCAGCGAGCCGCCCGCGAAGGTGACCGGCAACCAACTGGAGTGGAACCTCGGCGAGATGGACGCCGGCCAGGCCCGTGAAATCCGCGTCTGGCTCCGCCCCGAGCGCGAAGGCCGCCTCGGCTCCTGCGCCACCGTCCACGCGCTCTCCCGCGCCTGCGCCTTCACCATGGTCGGCCGCGCCACGCTCGCCCTCACCAAGACCGGCCCCGCCACCGCCATCCTCGGCGAAGACGTCGCCTACAACCTCGTCGTCTCCAACTCCGGCACCGCCGTCGCCAAGGGCGTCGTAGTGACCGACACCATCCCCGACGGCCTCGTTCACGCCAGCGGCCAGACCACCCTGACTTTCAACGTCGGCGACCTCGGCCCCAACCAGTCCCGCGCCATCCCCGTCATCCTCAAGGGCGTCAAGCGCGGCCGCGCCTGCAACAACGCCGTCGCCACCAGCGCCAACGCCGGCAAGGTCAGTGCCGAGGCCTGCACCACCATCTTCCAGCCCGGCCTCACCATCACCAAAGTTGGCCCGCGCGAGCAGATCATCGGCAAGACCGCCGAATACGAAATCACCGTCAGCAACATCGGCGACACCAAGTTGAGCAACGTCACCGTCACCGACACCGCGCCCACCGCCACGCGCATCGTGGCCGCCCCCGGAGCCGCCTTGGCGGGCAACCAAGCCGGTTGGCGCATCGCCGAGCTTGGGCCCGGCGAGAAGAAATCCTTCACCCTCAGCCTCACCACCGCCACCGCCGGCACCCACGCCAACGGCGTCACCGCCGCCGCTAGCGGCCTCACCGCCAACGCGCAAGCCGCCACCCTCTGGCGCGGCATCGGCGCGATGCTCGTCGAGGTTGAGGATTCACCCGATCCGATTCTCGTCGGGGCCATCACGACCTACACCATCAAGATCACGAACCAAGGCTCCGGCGACCTCGTGAACGTCAACACCGTCGGCGTCTTCCCGAAGGAAGTCACCCCCGTAGCCACGCAGCACGGCACCATCACCGGCTCCAACGTGCGCTTCCAGACCATCCCGCGCATCGCCCCCAAACAGACAGTCACCTTCACCATCACCGGCCGCGGCGCGGTGGAGGGTGACGCGCGCATCAAGTTCAGCTTTACCGAGGATTCCCTCACCTCGCCCGTCATCGAGGAAGAGAGCACCCGCGTGTTCTAAGCGGCCGCTCCCAGCTCAAGCGAAGTCCCGGCCTCACCGCCCGGCCTTTTGCTTTCCCGGTTGCACAGTCGGTGAAAGCTTTTCACAGTCGCCGCCATGAAAACCAATTCACTTCCCACTCTCGCCCTCGCCCTCGCCCTCGCCGCTACCGTGAGCTTCGTCCGTGCGCAGGACGAGAAGCCGGCCAACACCATCGCCGTCGAAGTCCCCGCCGCCGTGAAGGCCGCCATCCAAAAGGAAGCCGAGGGCGGGCGCATCGTCGAACTGAACCGCATGAAGGACGAGGGGCGGCCACAATACGAGGCCACCGTCAGCCACGAGGGGCTGGAGTATGCGGTGCGGGTTGATTTGACCGGCCTCGTGCTGCGCGTGGAGCTGAAGGACTACAACGACGCCGAGGATCAGAGCTTGAACCAACTCCCGGCGGCGGTGCGCGACGCGTTTAAGAAGCTCGCGCGGGGCGGGGCCGTGGAGAACACGCGCCGGCAACGCCTGGCCTACACCTGCGAGACGCGCCTTGATGGCAAGCGCTACGCCATCACGACGGATGAGCAAGGGCGCTTGCTGAAGAAGGAGCTCCAGCAGGACGACAACGAGAACAAGTGACTGGCGATGCAACTGCCTCCCCGCTTCGGGCGGCGCAGGCCTCCGAACTTTGGGTAGGAAAACCGGGGCATGAAAATCCCATCTTGCTGCCCAAATCTTTCTGACCAAAGCATGGCGCAACGGAGCCGTGAGCCAGCCCGGGCTATTTCTTTTTGAAGTAGAGTTCCTCCGCGTTCCACGAGATGCGGTAGTAGCTCAGGACCGACGGGCGGAGGTTGCCGAGGTCGTTGCGCACGGCGACGTAGCTGATGGGTGAGACCGTGTAGATGAGCGGCACCTGCGTGCTCATAATCACCTGCACCTCGTCGAAGAGCGCCTTGCGCTTGGTGAAGTCCAGCGTCTTGTGCTGCTCGTCCATGAGCTGGTCCATGCGCGCCTCCCACGGCGTCGAGGGCGTCTTCTGCTTGGGAAACCACTCGTGCGTGTAGCCGTCGGACTTGAGCACGTTCATCGAGGAGGAGGGGTCCGTGCTGCCGCCGCCCAAGCTCAGGAGCACACACTCGTATTCGTAGGTGTCCGTCGTGCGCGTGATGAGCGTGTTGAACTCGATGGGCTGGTAATTGACCTTGATGCCCAGCTTCTTCAGGTCCGCTTGGATGATGACGGCGATGCGGTCGCGGCTGCTGTTGCCGGTGTTGGTGTTGAAGGTGAACTCAATCTCGTTGCCCTGGGCGTCTTCGAGGATGCCGTTGCCGTTGCGGTCCATGATGCCGATTTCCTTCAGCAACGCGCGGGCACGGGCGGGGTCGAAGGGGTATTCGGCCAGACCGTCGGCGAGCCACTTTTTGCTCGCGGCGGTGATGTAGCCGAAGTTGGCCTGCGCCTTCCCGGCATAGACGGCCTTCACGATGCTGGGCCGGTCCACGGCGTGGGCCATGGCCTGGCGGAACTTCTGGTTGCGGAACCACGCGAGCTTCTTCGGGTCCACGACGGGCTTGCCGGTCTTCGCGTTGAGGTTGGTGTTCTGATTGAACCAGAAGAAGCCGCGCTCCAGGCCGATGCCCAGCTCCAGCACTTGGAAACGGGCGCTCTTCGCCGCCTCGGCCTTGAAGCGCTCCACCTCGTCGGGTCGGAGGAACTCGTGGAGGTCGTTCTCGCCCTTGAGGAAACGCAGCGACATGGCGTTCATGTCGGGCACGACCTGATACATGAGGTTGTCGAGGTAAGGCAGGCGCGTGCCGGCCTTGTCCACGACGAAGTAATTGGGGTTGCGCTCCAGCAGGGTGAACTCACCAGCCTTGTATTGCTTGAGCTTAAACGGGCCGCTGCCCACCAGCCCTGCCGGCGGCGTGTCCACGCCGTAGGCCGAGACGAATTTCTTCTCGGCCAGCGTCTTGGCGAGGATGTGCTGGGGCAGGATGGGGATGCTGCCGACGTTCTCCTCGAACGGCGCGCACGGCTCCGGGGTGACGAACTGCACGGTGAGGTCATCCACCTTCGTGACTTGGAACTGCTTGCCGTCCACCTTGAGCAGGTCAATGGCCGGGTTCGGCACGTCGGGGTCGTAGATGACCTTGAACGTGAAGACCACGTCGGCGGCGGTGAGCGGC
>JAYTIO010000709.1:0-5330 GCA_043731805.1 Pedosphaera sp.
ATGTAGCCGCCGTAGCTGCCGCCGGTCACGGCCAAGCGACTCCGGTCAAACTCCGGCTGGCGCGCGATCCACGCGATGACGGCGGCGATGTCCCGCACCGAGTCCTCGCGCTTGAACCCGTTGTCCAGCGTGAGGAACGTCTTCCCGTAGCCGGACGAGCCGCGCACGTTGGGATACACGATGGCAACGCCGAGCTCGTTGAGGAGGTAGTTATTCCGCGCCTGAAAGCCCGGCCGGGACTGGCCTTCCGGCCCGCCGTGGATGTTGATGATGACGGGGCGCGGGCCGGGAAACTTCTTCGGGTCGGGTCGGTAGGCGATGGCGCTGATGAGGAGCCCATCGAAGCTGCTGAGTTTCACGATCTCCGGCTCCACGAAGCTCTCCGGGTTCAGGCCGCCCGTCTCGCTCTCCGTCCAGCGCTCGATCAGGCCCGTGCGCGCGTCGAGGGCATACACGTCGTAAGGCGACTTGGCGGAGTTTAGGTTGAACGCGAGGTCGTGGCCGTTGGAGTGCCATTCCAGGCCGCTCACGGTGCCCAGCGGCAGCTTGGGCTTGGGCAGCAGCTTGCCCTTCTTGGTCTCCATCAAGTTCAGCGTGCCCACGCCCGCCTCGTTCGTGACGAACGCGATGACCTTGCCGTCCGGCGACTGCTCGAACTCCTCCACGTCCCACGCGATGTTCGCCGTGAGCGTGGTCTGGTTGCCGTCCTTGAGGTCAATGCGGATGAGTTGCTGGAACTCCGAGTCGTCGTCCGAAGTCGCGAGGATGGCCTTGCCGTCGAGGGCGAAGCGCGCGTGGCCGTAAGCCACCTTGTCCTTGCCCGGGCGCGTGAGCTGCGAGCGCTTGCCGGTGCGGGCGTCCACGAGATGGAGATGGCTCTCGTTGATGGAAAGGTATTGGAGCACCAGCAACAGGTTGTCGTCCGGCGACCAGTCCAGCACCCCCCACCCGCCGCCGGAGAGCTCGGTGAGCAAGCGGTCGGTCTTCGGGTCGGACGGATTTAGGACGTAGATGTCGTTGTCCTTGCCCGTGCGGCGCGTGGAGGCGTAGGCGAGGTAGATGCCGCTGTTGGCGAAGCGCGCGCCGGTGTTGCGCGACTTGCCGTCGGTCAGCAGTGTGGTCTTGCCGTCATGCACATCGTGACGGTAGAGCTGGTAGAATTCCCCTCCCCCGCTGTCCTGCGAATAGACGATGTAGTCGCCCGCCTTGGGCCGGAACTTGGCGCTGCCGACCGGCTCCGCGCCGAAGGTGACTTGCTTGCGCGCGCCGCCGGGCGTGCTGACACGGTGGAGCTGCGGCGTATCCGCGAAGCGCGTGGTGATGAGCAACTCGCGCCGGATGGGATGCCAGCTCTGGAATGCCGCCGCGCGGAACTCCAGGTAACGCGCCGCGTCCTTGCGCAGCTCCGGTGTGATGGCGGGCACGCCTTCGACCACGAGATTGTCCGGCACTTGGGCGGACGCGGACAGGGTGGCGAGGCACATCAGGAGACTCAGGCACGACTTCTTCATAAACGCGGCCAGCGGTGTAACAGAAACCAGCGCGGGGGCAAACGCTTTGCTGTCGCTTTACTGTCGCGAATGAGCCCGGCCGACGTTTGACAGCCCTCCGCTCAGCAGTATAGTCCGCACCCTTTGGCATGAACCCCAACCCTCATGTGGCAGTGGTCGGCGCGACCGGTGCGGTCGGCGTCGAGATGATCAAGACGCTCGAGCAGCGGAATTTCCCGGTGGGCAAGCTCACCCTGCTCGCCTCCGCCCGGTCCGTCGGCAAGACGCTCAAGTTCCGTGGGCAGGACATCGCGATCACCGAGCTGACCAAGGACTCGTTCAAGGGCATCGACCTCGCGCTCTTCAGCGCCGGCGGCAGCATCTCGAAGGAGTTCGCCCCCCTCGCGGTGCAGGCCGGCTGCGTGGTCGTGGACAACTCCAGCGTGTTCCGCCAGGACCCGACCGTCCCGCTCGTCGTGCCCGAGATCAACGCGGCCGACTGCGCGTGGCATCAAGGCATCATCGCCAACCCAAACTGCACCACGGCCATCACGCTCATGGCACTCTACCCGTTGCATCAGGCCTTTGGCGTCACGCGCATCTTCGCGTCGAGCTACCAGGCCGTGTCTGGAACGGGCGCGAAGGCCATCGAAGAGTTGGAGCGACAGGTCGGTGAAATCGTCGCCGGCAAGCCCGTCACAAAGGAAGTTTACCCGCATCAAATCGCCTTCAACGTCCTGCCGCAGGTGGACTCGTTCCTCGACACCGGCTACACGAAGGAAGAGATGAAGCTGGAGAACGAGGGCCGCAAGATCATGCACCACGCGAAGTTCCGCGCCAGCGTCACCTGCGTGCGCGTGCCGGTCTATCGCGCGCACTCCGTGGCCGTGAGCGCGGAGTTCGAGCAACCCGTGACCGTGGCAGCCGCCCGCGCCGTGCTGCTGCAGGCCCCCGGCCTCGACGTGGTGGACGACCCGGCGAACAAGGTCTATCCGATGCCGCTCTTCACCGCCGAGAAATACAACTGCGCCGTGGGCCGCCTCCGCTTGGACTGCGCGCTGGAGAACGGCCTCTGCTTCTGGGTCTCCGGCGACCAGCTCCTCAAGGGCGCGGCGCTCAACGCCGTGCAGATCGCGGAAGTGCTCCTCCGATAGCCGCCGAGGTCCGGAGGCGGAGGCCATGCTGTGGGGCAGCCCCGCCCTGCCCTGCCCCGGCTTGCGGTCGCGCCTTCCCTCCGCCTACGCTCCCGCACGACGATGCCCGACCTCCAAGCCCAATACGACGACGCCCTGTTCGCCTTCAGCCAGGGCGACTACGCCACCGCCATCGCCGGCCTGCGCGCCGTGCTGGCCGCCGACCCCGCGCACTTCGACGCCCAGCTCTCGCTCGGCATGGCGTATTGCCGGCAAGGCGACTTCGCCACCGCTATCGCCGAAGGGCACCAGGCCGAGCAGATGCGCCCGCACGAGCAACTCGTCCACACCAACCTCTCTCTCTTCTACATGCGGGCGGGCAACAAAGTGACCGCCGAACACCACGGCCTCCAAGCCCGCATCGCCGCTTGGAAAGGCAACCTGACCGCCCCCGGAGCGAGCCCGGCCACGCCCAGCGACCCCGACCTCGAACTCGCCAAGCCCGCCCCGCAAGCCTTCAAGCTCCCGGAGAAATTCCCTGAGCAGCCGTGGAAGAAGCACAAGCCGGCGGGCGGCCACTGAGCAAGGCGGAGAAGATTCCGCTCAAGGTTTCGCCGTCCAGAAAGCCCGCCCGGCGCGCTCCCATTCGTCGGCCATGATCTGGTGGCCGTTGTAGGTGGGGTGGACGCTGTCCCAAATCCAGTGCGCGGCGGGCGCTCGCTTCACCGCGTCATCGAACGCCCGCTGGAACCGCACCAGCACCGCGCCGTGCTTTTGCGCGAGCTGCGCGACGATGGCCTGCCGCTGGCGCAAGCCCTCAGCCCACGGCTCCCAGTTCTCCGCGCGCTTGCCCACGGGCAGGCCGAACGGCTCGCAGAGCACGAGCTTGAGGCTCGGGTTCGCGGCCTTCGCGTCGGTGAGGAGCTTGTCATAGACCTGCTCGTATTGATCCAGCGGGATGCCCCGGCCCTGGTCGTTCACGCCGATGAGCACGCTGAGGACATCGGGCTTCAACTCGAGCGTGTCCTTGGGCCAGCGCTTTTCGAGATCGAGCACCGTGTTGCCGCTCACGCCCCGGTTCATGAAGTCGAGCTGGAGCGCGGGGAACGCCGCGCCGTGCTTCGCCGCGATGATGAAGGCGTAGCCGTGGCCGAGGATGTGATTCGGGTCCGCGCTGCGCCCGCGATTGCCGTCGGTGATGGAGTCGCCCTGGAAGAGGATGCGGGCACTCTTCGCGAAAAGCGCCGGCTCGGCGGCCACCGCCGGGCTAGCGGTGCCGAGCACAGCGCAAAGGGTCAGCAACCCAAACGCAGACGACTTGAAGCGGGTGGCAATGGGCGGAAGAACAAGGCTGAGATTCATGCGTTGGAGTTTTACCGACGCAGTTGGCGGCTCGGCCATTCCAACCGAATCGAATCCTGTGGCGCCGTTCTCGATTGGGAGACCCTGGGCCAGACCCGGTTTCACCACCTACGGACGGCGTTTCCCCCTCGCCCAGCGGGAGAGGGTTGGGGTGAGGGAGCGCGACCCCGCCTTCACCATCAGCGCGCAACCAGACGAACCCCGCCCCTTCACCGCCGTGCCCCGGTCAGAGGCCGACGAACCTCGCCTGCCCGCCTACGCCCTCCGATAGCCCGCCTACGCCCCCCGATAGCTTGCCTACGCCCCCCGACAGCCCGCCTACGACCTTCGCCCTGCCTCCTACGTGCCGGGGGACCACTCCTACGGGTGTCGTGGGTGCTCCTACGCACCGGGGAGGCCCTCCTACGCCGTAGGAATACCCCCCCCACCCGTAGGAACACTCAACCGGGACCGTGGCACGTCATCCGGGCACGAAAAGTCGCATTCGAGGCACGTAGGAAGCCAAATCACTCATGGCGAGGTGGCCACGCGGCACGGAAATGGCATCGCGTCCCACCCCTTTTCTGTCTTCTTGGCCAGCCAGCTCGCTCTCCGCTCCGCCGACGCCGCCCCGCCCGAGGCTGTGATCGCCCGCGCCACCAGCGGCAACCGCAAGCTCCTCGCCGTCGCCAACCGCACCGCCGAGGGGCGCGGATATCAAACCGCCAACCACCAGCACAAAGCCACCATCGCGCGAGCCTCGCCCCTAGGCTGGCGATTGCGTTGAACCAGGACGGCGCTGCTTGCTGCTCGGCAGCAAGGCTGATGAGGGGCAGTTCTATCCCCCGGCGACGGCAACGGCGAAGCTGCTCAGGGCCCGGGTCCCAGTCCCGGTCCAGCCCACCGCGAAGCCAACGGCAAAGTGAAGGCCGAGGCCCCACCCGAGACACTTTGACGACTGAGGGAGTCTTGGCCCAAGCTTGCCGCCGTAACAGTTTCCGCCATGCCGACGCACCGCATCGAGAAGACTTGGAAGGACCGCCTCGCGCGCGTCCTGCCCTTTGGCGTCGGCGTCACCAAGCCCAAGCACTTCCGCGACATGCTGGGCATCATCTGGCGGAACCGCGACAACCTCGGCTACGCCTACAAGGTTTTGACCAAGGGCGTCTGCGACGGCTGCGCGCTGGGCGTGGCCGGGCTGCACGACTGGACCATTAAGGGCACGCACCTCTGCATGACGCGGCTGAATCTGCTCCGGCTGAACACCATGCCGGCGCTGGACGTGAAGCGGCTGGAGGACCTCGCCACGTTCAGTTTGCAACTCGCGGCGGAGCGCCGAGCATCGCTCGGCAAGCCGGAGCAAGCC
>JAYTIO010000710.1:0-2624 GCA_043731805.1 Pedosphaera sp.
CGCGCTGCGGATTCTCACGGGCGCTCGCGTTCGGTCTTTCCGTTTTCGTGGTGAGCATCGGCGCGGCGGCAGAACTGGACCTCGGCAAGTTGCCCCCGCCCTTCACCACCCCGATTGACTTCGCCCGCGACATCCAGCCCATCCTCGAAAGCTCCTGCCTCCGCTGCCACGGCGCGGTGAATCCCAAGGGCCGCTTCCGCCTCGACAGCCGTGACGCGGCCTTGCGCGGCAGTGAGAACGGCGTGGTCATCGTGCCGGGTCGCAGCGCCGAGAGCCGGCTCATCCACCTGGTCGCGCGCGTGGACCCGGACATGCAGATGCCGCCGCCGGGGAAGGGCGAGCCGCTGTCCGCCGAGCAGGTCGGCAAGCTCCGCGCGTGGATTGACCAGGGCGTGAAGTGGGATGAGGCCGCATTCAGTCGGCAGCCAAAGATTGAGTTCTCCGTCGCGCCGACGATTCGCGCCATCTCCGTCAGCGGCAACGAGGCGAAGTTCCGTGAGCACACGGGGCTGCGTCCGGGCGTCTCGGGCGGCGCGGTGAACTTCTCCTTCGAGCAACAGCGCGACGCGGACACACGGTTTTCGCTGTCCGGTCACGCTCTGGCCCGCGACGAAGACTACGCGGTGAAGCTTTCACTGGACCGGCGCAACGTGGGTTTTGTCCGCGCCGAGTTCGAGCAATGGCGGCGCTACTATGATGACACCGGCGGGAGCTCCGCGCCGTTCGCCACGCCGAGTTTCCGGCTGGGCCGCGAGCTGTTCATGGACGGCGGGCGCGCTGCGTTCGATGTGGGACTCACCTTGCCCGAGTGGCCGCGCGTGACGCTGGGCTACGAGTTTCTGTTCCGCGACGGCGTGCAGTCCACTCTGCACTGGGGCGACTCGACCCAAGCCGGAGTCACCAAGAACATTTACCCATCCGTGCGCTACGTGGATGAGCACACGCACATCCTCAAGCTCGAGCTCGAGCACGACTGGCGCGGCACACGCATCGAGAACAGCGCCCGCGTGGAGTTCTACGACCTCAGCACGCGCAAGGAGATGGCGTCACCCGGCAGCGCGTTCGGCGGCACGGTCACGCCCTCGACGTTCGTGCTGGTGCGTGAGCAGGCGAGCCACTGGCAGGGGCAGAACGCGCTGCGGCTGGAGCGGCAGTTGACTGACTGGCTCTTCGGCTCGGCGGGCTATCTCTATTCTCGCATGGAGGGCGACGCCGGTTTCCAGATGAACACCGTGACGGCGGCGGGTGGCGGCGCGTTCGGCGCGCAGTGGTTCGCGAACCAAATCCTGCTGCAGCGCGAGTCGCACCTGTTCAGCGCGTCGGCGCTGGCCGGTCCGTGGGCGAACCTCTCCTGCTCCGCCGCCGTGCAGAGCGAATGGACGCGGCAGAAAGGCTTCACGGACGGCGCGCTCGACTTCGGCTTCCCCGGAGCGCCTCCGCTGCTGGCCCGGCCGGTCACGCTCAACTCACTGCTGGACACGCACGTGCTGACCGAGCAGTTCGGCCTGCGCTACACAGGCTTGCCACACGCGGTGTTTTTTGCAGAGGGACGGTTTCAGCAAGAAGGCCGTGGGGTGTTCGAGGAGCAGGTGGAGCGCGGGGCGTTTCCGGTGGAGCCATTCCTCCGGCGCACGGACGCGGAGGCGGACTTGCGGGAACTGCGCGCGGGATTTCACACGTCGCCGTGGGCGGGCGTGACGCTCTCCGCCAGCTACAAGCACCGCAAGCAGCGCACGGACTACGCGAACTTGGAATACGTCATCGTGCCCGGCGGCGGACCCTATCCGGGCTTCCTGCGCCAGCGCGCCAGCTCGGCCGACGTGGTGGACGCGCGGCTCGCGTGGCGCGCGGCGACGTGGTGGAAGCTCCAGTTTGGCTACCGCCTCGCCGCGACGGACTACGTGACGGCGACGGATGCGCTGCCTGGCTTCACGCCCGGCGGTGTGGTCGCCTCGGCCAATCACGACGCGCATACGTTCAGCCTAGGCCACACGCTCACGCCGTTCCGCCGCTGGACGCTCAACGCCAGCGCGAGCTACACGGACAGCCGCGCAAGCAGTGCGCAGAATGGCGTGGCTTTCGTCGTGCCGTGGCGCGGCGGCATCGTGAGCGCGCAGAGTGGCGCGACGTTTGCGTGGACCACCACCACCGACTTGCGCCTGAACCACGCGTGGTCGCGGGCGGATTACGCGCAGAGCAACTTCGTGGGCGGGCTGCCCGCCGGACTGGAATACGACCAGCACAGCTTGCAAGCGGGCTTAACCACGCGGCTGAAACGCGGGGCGACGGTGAACCTGCAATACGGCTTCCATCGCTACACCGAACCGACGGGCGGCAACGCCTACGACTACACGGCGCACAGCCTGCTCGGCACGCTGTCGCTGAAGTGGCCGGAGTAGAGCGTAGCCGCCGAGGTGAGGAGGCGGACTTGGTTGCGCACGAGTGAATCCGCCTCCTGACGTCGGCGGCTACTGGGCCCGGACCGAGAGCAGGCTCCGCAGCACCGTGAACACCGTCTCGGGCGAGAGGTGCGCGAGGCCGTCGGAGTTGCGCAGGACACGGAAGACGGGGCTGCGCGGGTGCCAGATGGCTTCGTTCGAGTCGGCCCAGAGCGCGAGGCCCGG
>JAYTIO010000711.1:0-3929 GCA_043731805.1 Pedosphaera sp.
GCTGCCGCGCGACTGGAAGAAGTTCGAGGAGCGCATGAAGTTCACGCGCCTGAGCTTCGACCTCATCCAGAGCTACATGGCGATGGTCACGGCGGCGGCGACGGAAGTGGATTTCAAAGCCGCCGCCACCGCCGGCGACCACGCGCTGGCCGTGCGCTTGGAGCTGGCGAACATGAACCCGACCTTCACCACACGCGTCGTGGGCGTCGCCGCTGAGACCGACAAGGGCGGCCCGGCGTGGTTCCCCGGCGAGGTGAAGCAATACCGTGACCTGCTCGCGCTCACCGACGGCACGAAGGGCAAGCTCATCGCGAAGACGCCGCTGGAATGGGCCTTCCGTCGCGACCCGAACGACACCGGCCTGCCGAGCGGCTGGGCGTATCGCGAGCCGGACTTGAGCTGGTGGCAGAGCCAGAAGGAGAAGGCCGGCACGGCGGTGCATCAGAACAACCCCGGCCATTGGGAGCTGCTGCGCACGGACCTCTACGCGCAGGCGCAAGGCGTCATCACGCCGGACTTCCACAGCTACACCGGCCACGCGTGGTATCGCACCGAGCTGGACCTCAAGGCCGCCGACACGCAGGGGAAGGTCCACCTGATGTTCCCCGGCCTCTTCAACGAGTGCTGGCTCTACGTGAACGGCTCGCTCGTCGCCCACCGCGAGCAGCGGGCGATGTGGTGGTATAACGACTACAAGTTCGAGTGGGACGTGGACGTGGCCGGCCAGCTCAAGCCGGGGAAGAACAGCGTGACGCTGCGGCTCCACAACCCGCACCACTTCGGCGGGCTATTCCGACGTCCGTTCCTCTATCGGGCCAACGGGCCGTAGCCGCCCCGGACGAGTCCAGCGCTTCAAACGCAAAGCCTGTCGCGCCGCTTGATTGCCCCCCGCACGGCTGCTAGCGTCCCCGCTCTTTGACTGGCCACATGGACTACAAGAACACGCTCAATCTGCCGCGCACGGACTTCGCCATGAAGGCCGACCTCGTCGCGCGCGAACCGCAACGCCTCGCCCGCTGGGAGGCCGACGCCATTTACTCGCAGATTCGCAAGGCCCGCGTCGGCAAACCCAAGTTCGTCCTCCACGATGGCCCGCCCTTCGCCAACGGCGATGTCCACGTCGGCACCGCGCTGAACAAGGTGCTCAAGGACATCATCGTCAAATACAAGTCCCTGCGCGGCTTCGACGCTCCCTACATCCCCGGCTGGGACTGTCACGGCCTGCCCATCGAGTTCAAGGTCACGCAGGACATGCGCAAGGGGAGCGCAGCCGCCTCGGCTGCACCCGCTGGCGCCTCGCCAGCGGATTTTGGTCCGGCCGCGATTCGGTCGGCCTGCGACGCCTACGCGCGCAAATACATCGACCTCCAGCGCACCCAGTTCAAACGCCTCGGCGTCTTCGGCGACTGGCAGAATCCCTACCTCACCCTCGACAAGGAATACGAGGCCGACGAACTGCGCCTCTTCGCCGACCTCGTCGCGCAGGGCTTCGTCTATCGCGGCAAGAAGCCCGTGTATTGGAGCATCCCGTGCCGCACCGCGCTCGCCGAGGCTGAGGTGGAATACGCCGACCACGTCAGCCAGTCGGTCTATGTGAAGTTCAAGCTCGCGGGTGAGCCGAACACCTTCCTCCTCATCTGGACCACCACGCCCTGGACGCTGCCTGCGAACCTCGCCGTGGCTTTCAACCCCGACCTCTTCTACTCGCGCATCATGGCCGACGGGAATGTCTATCTCGTCTGCAACTCGCTGCTCGAAACCGTCGCGCAGAAGTGCGGCTGGGCGGGCGGCTATCAAATCGAGCGCACCGTCTCCGCCGACGAACTCGCCACGCTCACCTACGAGCATCCGTTCTGCACGCGCACGGGCCGGCTCTTCCCCGCCGACTTCGTCACCGCCGACACCGGCACCGGCTTTGTCCACATCGCGCCCGGCCACGGTGCGGACGACTACAACCTCGGTCGCAGCCAGGGCCTGCCCATCTACTCGCCCGTGGACGACGCCGGCTGTCTCGCCCACACCGCCGACCTGCCCGCCGACCAGCAGATGCCCGCTGAGATGCTCGGCAAGTCCATCCTCGAAAAGCACGGCAAGAGCGACGCCAACGAAGCCGTCCTCCACGAGCTGCGCGTGCGCAACGCCCTCGCGCACCAGGAGAACTACCACCACAGCTACCCGCACTGCTGGCGCAGCAAGACCCCCATCATCTTCCGCGCGATGGACCAGTGGTTCATCAAAGTGGACCATGTCCAAAATGTGGAATGCGGAATGCAGAATGCGGAATCGGGCCAACTCTCAACTCTCAACTCTCAACTCTCAACTTTTCGGCAAAAGGCCCTCGCCGAAATTGACCGCGTGAACTGGATTCCCGACTGGGGCAAGAACCGCATCGAAGGCGCGGTGAAATCCCGGCCCGACTGGTGCATCTCGCGCCAGCGCAGTTGGGGCGTGCCCATCCCGGCCTTCTACGACGCCCAGGGCGAACCCATCCTCGACGCCGCCATCGTGCGCAAAGCCGCCGACCTCTTCGAGCAGCACGGCAGCAACGTGTGGTTCGAGAAGACCGCCGCCGAGCTCTGGACGCTCTGCCGCCCCGCTGACTGGACCGGTCGCGAAGCCACCGCCAAGTCCAGCGACACCCTCGACGTGTGGATTGACTCCGGCAGCTCCAGCCGCGCCGTCCTGATGCGGCGGGCAGAACTTCAACATGACAAACCCTCCACCCCTGAACTATCCTCCCTCCATGACAAACTCACAGGAAGACCTACAAGCCTACCGGGCGAAGCTGACCGAGGAAGCCTTCCAGAAGGCCAAGCGTCGGATTCCCGGCTGGAACTACGACTCGCCGAAAGCCGACGCGCCCGCTTCCACGCCCTCCGTGCGGCGGCCGCTCAAGCGCCGCGAGGCGGAAGCGCTGCTCTCGAAGTAATCTCCCTCGACACCCTCGGCTGGAAAGCCGACCGCGTCAGCCGCACCGCGCTCAAACGCACTTACGAAGTTTTCACCGAAGACGCCTCCACCCGCCTCGCCTACGTCGGCGAAGGGATGGAGGCGTTTGTGTATCGGGCACCGGAAAATCCGGGCGTGGTTTACAAATTCTACTCCCGCAACCTGGATTTGCAGGGTCAGGGCCTCTACGACGCCTTCAAAGTCACCGACGACGGCTGCGTGGACTACGAGCCGGAATACAGCGACCGCTTCATTGACCTGCTGAACAAGCTCTACGCCATTGATGCGCTCGGCCTGCCCACCGAAGTGCTGGGCGTGACCGAAGAGGGGGCGGTGGTCGTGAAGCAGCGCGAGGTCGTGGAGTTGACCGAACCGGGCGTCACAGCGTCCACTTTCGCCAGCGCGGGCATCGAGATGCATGAGGTGCCGAGGGAAGTGTTCGCCGCCACTCCGGCGCAACGCAAAGACAGCGCCCTGTTCCGCCTGGATGGCACTTGGTGGCTCCTCTCTGACCTCTGGGAACGCAACCGGCTCGTGGACACCGAGCGGAGGACTCATGTGATTGACGCTGTCATCACCCCCATCCCCGAGACACTGCTCGCCTCCGCCCCGCGTCTGCGCGAATTCCTATCCGCCTTGGAAGCCGCCCGCGCTCCCGCGCTAAAGCCTTCAACTCTCAACTCCCAACTCTCAACTTCTTCCTGGCAGGCCGACGTCTACCTCGAAGGCTCCGACCAGCATCGCGGCTGGTTTCAATCCTCCCTGCTCCTCTCGCTCGCCGGCAACGGCGTCGCACCCTTCAAGACCGTGCTCACCCACGGCTTCATGGTGGACGAGGACCGCGAGAAGATTTCCAAGAGCAAGCAGGGCCAGGGCGCTTACACCAAGCCCCAGACCGCCGACCGTTACGTGAACGAATACGGCGCGGACGTGCTGCGCCTGTGGGTCGCCAGCCAGGACTACCGCACCGACATCACCGT
>JAYTIO010000712.1:0-6424 GCA_043731805.1 Pedosphaera sp.
CAACTACGGGCGCGCGCGCGAGCAGGTTCGGACTTTCTGGACGGAGGACGCACAGCACTTTGAGACCAAGAACTATCAGTCCGTGCGGCCACCGGGCGCTCAGGCAGGCCAGCCGCCCACCCGGCAACCCGTGGTCAGCCCGTCAAACTCCGTCCCCGCGCTTCCCGCTGCCGCCCGCCCGCCCGCCAAGCGCGCCTCAGTTGGCCCTGGCCCCAATGCCACCACCCCAGCGCAAGTAACTTCAACCGCTCGCGCATTGGCCGTTGCCCCCGCTTCCTCAGCCACGCCAGCGCCCCTCTGGCCGTGGCTGCTGCTCGCCGTTAGCAGCCTCGGCGGCTGGCTCTGGTGGCGCTCCCGGTAAAAGCCCCCGAGCCTACGCCTTCAACCGCATCAGCAAATCTTTCCTGTCCTCCGTCTCGCCGATTTGGGCAGCCGTTTCGGCACGCGCCTCCTCAGTAGTGCCTTTAGAGACGAGGTCGTGGGCCTCGCCTGCGTTGGCGGCGCGGACCAGCACCACCCTGCCACGACTCACTGCGGCAGTTGCAGGTGCACGACGCCGCTCTGGTTCTGGCCGAGGAAGTAGCCGGAGGTCCAGCCGCGCTTTTGCAGCAGCGCGCCGCGGAAGGTGGTTTCCTCCTTGGTCGTCGGGTGGATGAAGCTGCCGCCCACGAAGCCGGAGTCGGGCCGGAAATTCCAGGTGAACTGCTGCACGGTCAGGTTCAGCGGCGAACCGTTGTTGCCCAAGACCACCTTGTCCAGGTTGCCGCCGCTCAACATCCCGCCGATGGTCCGATCGCCGCTGCTGGCCTTGGCCGTCGGCGTGTAGAGGTTGCCGAAGAGGTGGCGGCGCGTGGAGAAGCCGGCGGGGTAATAGCGGTCCTGCGGCGCGAGCGGCTTGTGCCAGATGATCTCGCCGAACGCATCGAGGCTCGGGTCTTTCGAGACAGTGATCCAACCGAGCAGCATCCCGCGGCCGCCCGCCAGCGGGACGTGCAGCGGCCAGAGTCCGTTGCGGGCCATGAAGGCCTCGCATCGCACGGGCGTGCCGTCCGGGAGGTCGCCGCCGAACTTCACGCGGCCCGCGCCGTCCACCACGATCTCGCCAAAGCCATCGCCCGCTGGGCTGCTGACGGCGTTCGTGGGGCCGGGCATGACGAAGGTGTAACGGCCCGCGAGCGGCGTCACCGAAGTCACGCCGTCGAAGACCTGCCGGTAGGCGAACAGGTCCACCGTCGTGCCGTCGTCGTCGAAGCGGCCCATCAGGCGCTCGCCCGCCGTGGTCTCGAGCTGGAGCGAGAGCGTCACCGCCGACTGCCCCGTGCGCTGGACGGTGGTGCTCGCTTGGCCGTTCGCATCGAAGCGGCCGGAGAGGGGCTGCGTGGCGTTGCCCTGCCGCAGGAAGCCGGTGAACGCGCCGTCCGCCGCGACCTCGATCTGGAAGAAGCCGCACTTGGTCGGCACGAGTGAACTGGTCGGATACACCAGCCCGTTGAAGACGCCGCGCGCGAGGCTGACCGCGCGCGGGGCGAAGTTGGCCTCGATGACCAAGTTCGTTTGCATGGTGAATTGCAGCGCGGGCGACGTGCCGCTCACGCCGCCGCTCCAGCCGGTGAAGACGTGGCCCGCCGCCGGATTGGCGCGCACATCGTAAGCCGCGCCGACATCCAGGAGCCGCCCGTGCCCGTCCGGCGTCACGGTGCCCGCGCCGTTCACGCGCACGGTCAGGATGCTGCCGATGGTGTAGTGGAGCGTGCGCTGGACCGGCATTGATTCGTTGCCCGCTTGGTCCACCGCGCGGACGCGCACGGTGTTCGGGCCGGGCCGGGCCACGCCTTGGAAGCCCCAGTTGTCCGTGCCTTGCGCGAGTTGCCATGGGCTGTTGTTGACGGACACCTCCACGCGCGCCACGGCCACGTTGTCCCGCGCCTGGCCCTGCACCACGAAGGTCGGGGCCTCGAGGCGACTGCCGTCGGCGGGCGAGGTGATGGCGACCTCGGGCAGCTCACGTTCCAGGTTGTAGTTGAACTGGAAGTTGGCCGTGAGGGTCGTGCCCGTGCGCATGATGAACCGCAGCACGGGCGAATTGGTCTGGACGCTGCCGGTCCAACCGACGAACACCGCGCCGCGCGCGGGTTGGGCTTCCAGCGTGTAGGCCTGCCCGACTTCCAGCTCCGCGCCGTTCAAGTCCGGCGCGACGCGACCCGCGCCGGTGGCATAGACGTGGACCACGGACTTGATGCGGCCCTGGATGATTTCAATCGGCGCGGTGGCTCCGGGGAGATCGGCGGCCAATCCCTGCGAACCCGTTTTGCTCGGGCGCATCTCGCGGACTTCGCGGGGCGGCGCGGGCGGCTGGGGCATCCCGGGGACGCCGGGCTGGGCCATGTTTGCGCGAGAGAGGAAGAGGTTGTTCTGGTTGGTGACGGGCGCGTATTGCACACGGGGGAAGTTCGTGGCCAGCACGCCACCGGGGGCCATGCCCGCCGGAACTTGAACCGGCGGCTGCGGGTCAAGGGCGGCGACGTTCGCCGGTTGGCGGGGCGCGGCGGGGCGTTGCGGCTGCGGCTGCCGTGGGGGTTGAGGCTGGGTGGTCTGCGCCTGCTGGTCCTTCTTGCTGCGGATGAAGAAGCCGCCCACGCGCGACCAGAAACCGGCCGACTCGGGCGGCTGCGGCTGTGCCACGGCAACTGCAGCGACGGGCGGCGCAACTTCGCGAACCGCGACCGGCGGAGCCACGGCGGGTTGCACGAACTGCGGTTCGGCCTGGGCCTGCGCGGCGGCGGCCCGCTGCTTGATCAATTCAATCTGCGCCGCGAGCGGGTCCACCGTCGGCTGCATGGGCGTGAAGAACGAGGCGGCGGGCGCAACGGGCCGGACGAGTTCCGTCGAGTCGGAAATGATTTTGAGCGGCACGCTCGGCGCGGTGGCCACCGGAGCAGTGACCGTCGGCGGCATCACCACGGGCCCCGGGGCCACCGGGGCCGGAGGGGGCACGAAGGCGGTCGCTGGCGGCACGTAAACCACCGGCGCGGCGACGGCCGGGGCGGCGGGGGCTTCCGCTTTGACCTTCGGCTCGGAGGAACCGAACCCGAAGAGGCGACGGAAGAAGCCGCCTTGCTCTGGCTCCCACTTCTCGCGCTCGGCCTCGACGCGGCGGCGCTCGGCGGCCTGCGCTTTGCGTTCGGCATCCTGTTGCAGCTTGGCTTCGCGTGCGCTTTCCGTGGCGGCGCGGCGTTCGGCCTCGGCCTGCGCCTTGGCCTGTAGCGCGGCTTCCTCGGCGGCTTGGCGCTGAGCGGCCACGGGCACCGGCGGCGGGACGACCACTGGCTCGGAAACCACCGAGGCCGCGGGCGTCTCGGTGTTGGCTCTCGGTTCGCGTGTGCCGCCGCCACCGAAGAGGCTGCGGAAGAAACCGCCCGACACCGGCTCCCATTTCTGGCGCTCGGCTTCGAGGCGTTTGCGCTCGGCAGCCTGCTCCAGCGCGGCAAGGCGTGCGGCTTCACGGGCCTGGCGTTCCTGCTCGGCGAGAGCGGCCCGTTCGGAATCGGCCATGACCTTGCGGGCAATCTCCTGCTCCTTCGCGCGGTGGCGGTCCGCCTCCAGCGCGGCCTTGGCCTCGGCTTCGGCCTGGGCTTTCGCAGCCGCGAGTTGGCGGGCGGCTTCGGCCTGCTCAGCTTCGTGTTGTTGCTTGGTCAGGCGCGCGGTTTCCATCGCAGCGCGGCGTTCGGCCTCGGCCTGCGCCTTGGCTTGGAGGGCGGCGGCTTCCTCGGCTTTGCGCTGGACGGCAGCAGCGGCGGCGGCTTCGGTCTGCAGGCGCTTCGCTTCGGCAAGGTCAGCGGCTTGCTTGGCCGTGGCGCGCTGCTCGGCTTCTTTCTTGGCGGTGCGGGCCTGCTCGGCGGCGGCTTGGGCGCGGCGGGCTTCGTCGGCTTCCTGCGCCTTGCGGCCGGCGTCGGCTTCCTTCAGCAGCCGACGGCTTTCTTCGAGGACACGTTTGCTGTTTTCGATCTCTGCCTGCGCGTCGGCCTTGGCCTTGGCTTCCGCCGCCTGGCGCTCGGTGTCCTGTTGTAATTTCACCTGACGCGCGGCCTCCATCGCGGCCTTGCGCTCGGCTTCGGCTTGCGCCTTGGCCTGAAGCGCGGCGGCTTCGGCGACTTTGCGCTGGGCGGCCTCGGCAGCCACGGCTTCGGCCTGGAGCCGTTTCGTTTCAGCCAGTTCATCCGCCTGCTTCGCGGCGGCGCGCTGGTCCGCTTCCTTCTTGGCGGTGCGGGCGAACTCGGCGGCAGCGGTCGCCCGGCGGGACTCCTCAGCTTGCTGAAGTTGGCGGGCTTGCTCGGACTCCTTGAGCGCGCGTTGCTGGCTTTCCTTTTCAGCCTGCGCGTCGGCTTTGGCTTTCGCCTCGGTGGCTTTGCGGTCGGCATCCTGTTGCAGCTTGGTCTGGCGCGCGGTCTCCATCGCGGCCTTGCGGTCGGCTTCGGTCTGGGCTTTGGCTTCGGCGAGCTGGCGGGCCTGTGCGGTTTCTTGGGCTTTGCGCTCCTTCTCCTGCTGGGCCTTGGCCTGGCGCTCGGCGTCCTCGATGGATTTGCGAGCGGCGGCATCGCGCAGGCCCGCGTCGCATTTCGCGTTGTGCGCCAGCTCACCGGCGGTCAGGGCACGGCGGCGATCGTCCTGTTCCTGAGCTTTCCGGGCCAGCGCGGCGTCCTTCAACACGCGGTCGTTGTCGGCGAGCATTTTGCGGTTGGCGGCGGCTTCGGCTTCGGCCTGGGCTTTGGCGAGGCGCTTGGCTTCGGCGGAGGTGTCCGCCGGCTTGGGGACGACGGGCGGGACGGCCGCGACCTTGGCGCGCGCGGCCGCGTCTTTCTTCGCGGCCAACGCTTGCGTCCGCGCAGCTTGGGCGCGGGCCAATTCCTCGGCGGTGGCGGCCTTGCTCGTGCCGACAGGCGGCTGCGTGTCCTCGACGGGGAAGACCGGGCGCACGGTTGGTTGCGCGAGCTGCATCGGCGCGGACTCGAACTGCGCCGCCGTCTGGCGCGCGTCGCCGCGGAACTTGGCCCAAGCGTTGGGCGCGAGGCCTTCGCCGCCGCGCACGGCGTAGAAACGTTTGTTCCAGCCGCCGAAGTAAACCACGCCGTTGGCCGCGAGGGCGGGCGAGGAGGAAATGGCCGAGTCGGTGGCGAATTCCCAGACCTTGAGGCCGGTCGCGCTGACGGCGTGCAGGCTGTTGTCGTAGGAGCCGACGTAGATGGTGCCGTCGCGGCTGACGGCGGGGGTGGAGCGAATCCAGCCGCCGGTGGTGTAGGTCCACAGCTTGAAGCCGTCCGGCGCGAAGGCGTAGAGCTTGCGGTCATCGGAGCCGACATAGACGACGCCGTCCGGCCCGACGGCCGCCGAGCCGCGCACGGCCGCGCCCGTGGCGAAGGTCCACTTCTTCGTGCCGTTGGGCTTGAGGGCGTAGACGTGGCCATCGAAGGCGCCGAAATATACCGTGCCGTCAGGGCCGATGGCGGGGGAGGAGTTCACCTTGTCGGAGGCCTTGAACGTCCACTTCACCTTACCCCAGAAGTCCACCGCGTAGAGCACGCCGCTGAGGGAGGCGACGTAGATGGTGCCGTCCCGCGCAACGGCGGGGGAGGAGACGACGGCGTCGTCGAGCGTCAACTCCCAGCGCTTCGCGCCCTCGCCGTTCACGGCGTAGAGCGTCTTCGCCATCGTGCCGAAGAAGACGGAGTTGCTCTGGCCCAGCGCGGGCGAGGAAACGATTTTGCCATTCGAGCGGAAGCGCCATTTCTCCACGCCGTCCGCCGCGACCGCGTAGAGGTAGCCGTCCAGCGAGCCGATGACCACTGAGCCGTCCGCCGCGAGCGCGGGCGAGGACACGAGCGCATCGCCGGTGGGGAACTCCCACTTACCGCTGCCCTGGGGGTCGAAGGCGTAGAGCTTCCCGTTGTCCGCGCCGAAGAAGACGGTGCCGTCCGCGTCGAGCGCGGCCGAGGACTGGATGGGCTGGCCGACGTAGAAGTCCCAGAGCTTGGTGCCGGCGGGTTGGTCGAAGGCGCTGACCAGGCCGAGCAAGAGGAGGGCGGCCAGCAGGAATTTGGCGTTGTGTTTCATAGGGGAACGGCGGTGGCGTTGGTCGCTGTCGCCAGCTTTCTCAGGTGGGTTCATTACTCCTGTCCGGCGGGAGTTTTTCAAGGATTAACCCTCGGGAACGAGCCGGCTAGAGCCGCGCGGCCAACGCGGCCTGGCTCGCGGCGAGGACCTCCTTGTGCAGCGAGTTGCCGTGCGCATCAATCGTGACGACGGCGGGGAAGTTCTCGATTTCCAACTCCCAGATGGCCTCGGGCGAGCCGAACTCCTCGGCGAAATAGACGTTGCGCACGCGCTTCACGCACTCGGCCAGCACCTGCGCCGCGCCGCCGATGGCGTG
>JAYTIO010000713.1:0-1767 GCA_043731805.1 Pedosphaera sp.
CTCACCCGCCCCGCGGTCGAGGCCGGCGAGGCGCTCGGCTTCCTGCCCGGCGACCTCCACGAGAAACTCACGCCCTATCTCCGCCCGCTCTACGACGCGCTCCACGACATGCTGCCCGGCGAGGAAATCGAGAAGCACATGGAACGCGGCGTCATCGAGGTCGCCCCGCTGGCCTACATGAGAGGGCGCACGCTGAACCACGCTTTCATCGTCCTCGACGAAGCGCAGAACACCACCCCCGAGCAGATGCTCATGTTCATGACCCGCCTGGGCTTCAACTCCAAGGCCGTCGTCACTGGCGACCCCACGCAGACCGACCTCCCCCAACACAAGACCTCCGGCCTGCGCGAAGCCGTCAAGGTGCTGGGCAAGGTCGAAGGCATCGCCGTCGTCGAGTTCACCCGGCGCGACATCGTCCGCCACCCGCTCGTGCAACGCATCATCGTGGCCTACGAGGAATATCGCGGAAGGGCGTTGAACGGGTGAAACGGAGCGCGGGCTTCAGCCCGCTTCAGCATCCGAGCGTCCACCTAGTCCCGATGTCACCTGCCGCATCCAGCCTGAAGCGGGCTGAAGCCCGCGCTCCTCGCACCACGCTGACCTTCCGCAACCGCCAGCGGGACCGCCGGCTCAACCTCCCGTTCCTCCGCCGCGTCCTCCGCCACGTCCTCGCCGGGCAGCTCCCGATGGCCACTCACGAACTTTGTTTCCACTTCGTCACCGCCAAGGAGATGGCCCGCGTGAACTGGCAGTTCCTCCAGCACGAGGGTTCCACGGACGTAATCACGTTCGACTACGGCGAGCGGTCGGCGGTCGGCGGTCAGCAGTCAGCGGGCTTGAGCGGCGAAGCCTTCATCTGCGTGGCCGACGCGGTGAAACAAGCCCGCGGGTTCAAGACGACTTGGCAGAGCGAAGTCATCCGCTACGCCGTCCACGCCGTGCTGCACCTACGCGGCTACGACGACTTGCAGCCCGCCCAACGCCGCGTGATGAAGCGCGAAGAGAACCGCCTCCTGCGCGAACTCGCCGCTGCTTTCGACCTCACCCAACTCGAAACTCAAAACCCAAAACCCTGAACTCCGTCTCCACCAGCGGCCTCATCCTGCGCACCCGTCTGCTCACGGAGACGAGCCTCATCGTCCACTGGCTCACCCCGGACCTGGGCCGCGTGGCGACGGTGGCCAAGGGCGCACGCCGACCGAAGTCTTCCTTTCGCGGCAAGTTGGACCTCTTCTACGAAGCGGACTTCAGCTTCGCCCGGAGCCGCCGCAGCGAGTTGCACACACTCCGGGAGGTGAGCCTGCGGCAGACGCACTCGCGGCTGCGCGAAGATATGCACGCGCTCCAGCAAGTCGCCTATGGCATCGCGCTCCTGGAGCAGACCACGGAGACAGAAACCCCAATTCCAACACTCTACGCGCTGTTCAAGTCGCTGCTCGCCGAAGTCTCGCGGGCCGCGTGCGAGCCGCGCACCGTGCTCGCCTTCGAGGCCAAGCTGCTCGTCGAGCTCGGCCAGCAGCCCGATACGGTCGAGGCCAAGCTGAGTCCCGGCAGTCGGCAGATCTACGCGCGCTTGGAGACCGACGACTGGCCCGCGCTCGCGCTGCTCAAGCTGAGTTCCGGCCAGGCGACGGAGCTGCGCCAGTTCCTCCACGGCTACCTCATCTACCATCTGGGCAAGATTCCAAAGGGCCGGGGCGAGGCCGTGCAGAGCGGCTCCGTGTGAGCCGATGAGATGGGTAGGGCGCGTCTGTCCTCAGCGCGCCG
>JAYTIO010000714.1:0-5270 GCA_043731805.1 Pedosphaera sp.
TGGACTTCGGCCAGCCGGGAAGTTTTTCGTTTCATCCACCCCAGCTTCTCACCCAGCTCGCCTCGCGCCTAGATGGGTCCGCCGGTTGGATACTCTTGAGGGCTTCGCTTAGTTTCTGATTAGTGCGCCGGCGGCGCGCTCCCCTTCGGCTAGTTAGTAGCCATCGGGCGCAGCTTGACACCCGCACCATCCGAAGGCACGAGCCTGCTCCCTCTCCTCCATCGGATGGAGGAGAGGGCCGGGGAGAGGCGGCGCGTTACCGCTGGGTTATCAAGGCTCCCCTCTCCCCGGCCCTCTCCCCGCTCCTGCGTCGCTGGGAGCGGGGATTCACCCGCCGTGGTGCGTGTGCCAAGGTGCGCCCGTAGCCATCCCGGGGCAAATAATTGGCTTGTCCCCACCGCTCGCCGGCCTAGTTTTATCCAACTGTCCTAGGAACAGAGCGAAGCCTTTGTCAGGCTAAGTTTGATGCTCTTTTTGCGCTGGTGCGGAAGCCGCGCAGGCCGAGGCGGTTGCGAATGAGCACGGACAACTTCAATGAGTTGCCAGAGCGTGTCCCTTGGGCACGGGCAGCTCGCGTTGCCGATGAACCGGCTCGAGCATCGTCGATTTTCTAGTCTTCGAACCCCCTTCCTGCTCATGAAAGCTCGCAAAAAACCCCCGGCCCCCGGCGCCCTCCCGCCGCCCAAGGTCGAGCACGCGCTGCTGCACGAGTTGCAGGTTGACCAGATCGAGCTGAAAATGCGGAACGAGGAGCTGCGTCGCACGCGGATGGAGCTGGAAGCGTCGCGGGCGCGCTACGTCGAGCTCTACGATTTCATGCCGGTCGGCTGCTGCACCGTCGATGAAGAGGGGTTGGTCCTCCAGGCCAACTTGGCCCTCGCCGCTCTGTTGGGCGTGGCGCGAGGGGCGGTGAACGGGAAGCCATTCACACGCTTCATCTTCCAGGATGACCAGGACCCCTTCTACCTCCTGACGGAACGGATCCTCGCGGCCCGGGCGACGGGTGCGGAACTGACCGTCTCAGCCCGCTCGTGTGAACTGCGTTTGCAACCGGGCGAGGGCCCGCCCGTCTGGACCAGCCTCGTGGCGACCACGGCCACGGACGAGAGCGGCGAGACGGTGCTGTGCCTGGGGGTGAACGACATCAGCGCGCGGCGCGCCCGGGAAGCCGACGCGCTGCAGAAGACCTCACTGCAGGCGGCGATCCTCGATGCCATTCCCGCCCACGTCGCGCTGGTCGATCCGGAGGGCGTCATCCAAGTCACGAACGAGAGCTGGCGGCGATTCGCCACGGCCAACCTGCTGCAAGGTCCCGAATTCTCCCTCGGCCAGAACTACCTGAAGGTGTGCGATCGCGCCATCGGACCTTGCTCCGAGGAAGCCAAGGACGCCGCCGTCGGCATCCGCCGGGTGCTGCGCGGCGAAGCCCATGATTTCACCCTCGAATATCCCTGCCATTCACCCACGGAGCGGCGCTGGTTCCGGCTGATGGTCACCTCACTGCATGCGGGGGTGATCGAGAGCGGTGCCGTGGTCATGCATGTCAACATCACCGAGCGGAAAGAGGCGGAGATGAAGCTCGTCCGCGCCAGCGAGTTGCTGGAGCGCACTGGTGGACTGGCGAAGATCGGCGGGTGGGAGGTGCATCTGCCGACGCGGAAACTCACGTGGACGCGCGAGACGTTCCGCATCGCCGAAATCGAGCCGCCCGTGGAGCCGCCC
Organism: Pedosphaera sp.; assembly: GCA_043731805.1. Taxonomy (GTDB): domain Bacteria; phylum Verrucomicrobiota; class Verrucomicrobiia; order Limisphaerales; family SXTU01; genus SXTU01. The sequence goes on from JAYTIO010000714.1 coordinate 1,723, forward strand.
CTGGCCGAGGGAATCAACCTCTTCGCCCCCGAAGCGCGGCCAACGATCACGGCAGCGGTGCAGGCCGCCATCGACACCGGCACGCCCTATGATCTGGAGCTGCCGCTGATCACCGCCAAGGGGAACCACCGCTGGGTGCAGACGCAGGGCTTTGCTGAGATGATCGAGGGCAAAGTGGTTCGGATCTACGGCACGTTCCAGGACATCACGGAGCGCAAGCACGCTGAGCTGGCGCTGCAGAAACTTGAACTGCGAGCCCGGGCCATCATCGACGCATCCCCGGTGCCCATGGCGGTGAATGACTATCAGCAGCGCATCACCTACCTCAACCCGGCGTTCACCGCGACCTTCGGCTATACGCTGGCGGACATTCCCACGCTCGCCGACTGGTGGCCGAAGGGCTACCCGGACCCCGCCTATCGGCAGTGGGTGGCGGAGGCTTGGCAGGCGGAGCTTTCCCGGTCGGCCCAGACCGGAACCGCGTTCGTGCCTATGGAGCTGCTCATCCGCTGCAAGGACGGGACGGAGCGGTTCGTGATGGCCGGGGCCGCGCCGTTGGAGGACAGCTATGCCGGCAACCACCTCGTCGTCCTTCACGACTTCACCAAACGCAAGCAGGCCGATCAGCTGCTGGTGGAGAATCAAGCAAGACTGACTGAGGCGATGGACCAGGCGAGGCTGGTCTATTGGGAACAGGACGAGGCAACTCGCACCTTTCTTTTCGATGACCGGTTCTACGCGCTCTACGGCACGACGGCTGAGGCCGAAGGCGGCTACCGGATGCCCATGGAGGTTTACGCCCGCGAATTCCTGCCGCCAGAGGAGCAACACCTAGTCGGCGATTGCATGTCCCGACTGTTGGCCAGCGGCCGCGATGATTTCCGTGTGGAACACCACATCCGGCGGCGCGACGGCGAGCTGCGCCACATCATCGTGCGTATCAGCCTGGTCCGGGACGCGGCGGGCAACATCACCGGCACGCGCGGCTCCAATCAGGACGTCACAGAAATAAGAGCGGCGTTGGCAGCGTTGCGGGACAGTGAAGCTCATTTTCGGTTGCTGTATGAAAACTCGCCTTACTGCGTCCACGAAATTGACCAGGCAGGGCGGCTGCAGTTGATGAACCGCGCCGGGCTGAAGATAATGGGCGTGGAGGACGAGCGTGCGATTTGCGGCCTGCCCTACTTGTCGGCCGTCGCCGCCGTGGACCAGGAGCGGGTCGGCCGGCTGATGCAGCTCGCCTTCCAGGGCCAGGTCGCTGAATTTGAGTTCACCGGTAGCAACGGCTCCAGCTTCAAGTCTTCGTTCGTGCCGATCCTGAATGCGCAGGGAGTGGTTACCCGGCTCATGGGGCTGTCTGAGGACATCACGGAGCGCAAACGGGCAGAAGCCGCACTGCACGACCGTGAGGCGTTGTTGCGCAGCATCATCGACAGCACGCCCGCGCATATTTTCGCCTTCGATCTGGAGCACCGCTTCACCTTGTCAAACACGATGATGGCCCGAGATTTCGGCCTGACGCCGCAAGCGGTTAACGGGAAGACGCTCCACGATGTGTTTCCGCCCGTCTTGGCCGAGGTGCTGCTGGCCACCAACCGCCGGATCATCGCCAGCGGCAAGCTGGAGAGCTTGGAGGAAATCATCCCGGACGACACCGGCCAGATGAACCGCATCATGTCGTCGATGAAATTCCCGTTGGTGAATGCGGCAGGCAAAACCATCGGTCTCGCCGGAGTGGTGATGGACATCACCGCGCGCAAGCGGGCGGAGGAGGCGCTTAGGAAACAACAGGCTCTGCTGCTCTCCATCTCAGAAGGCACCACGGACGCCGTCTTTGTGAAGGATTTGCAGGGCCGCTATCAGCTGTTCAACACCGCAGCCAGCCGCTTTGTGGGCAAGCCCGTCGAGGAGGTCTTGGGCAAGGACGACATGGCCATCTTCCCGCTGGAGGTGGGCCGCGCGATCATGGCACGCGACCGCCAGGTCATGGCGTCCGGCCGCACCCAAACCAGCGAGGAGATTGTGCGGATGCACTCCGGAGAACAGGTGATTTTTCTGGCCACCAAAGGGCCAATGCTGAGTTCTATGGGGAAAGTCGTAGGCCTGTTCGGCATCTCCCGCGACATCACGGAACGCCGCAATCTGGAGCAGCAACTGCGGGAATCGCAGAAGATGGAAGCCATTGGCCGGTTGGCCGGGGGTATCGCGCACGATTTCAACAACATCCTGACAGGCATCCTCGGGCATGTGGACTTGGCTGAAATGGATAGGCCCAGCCCCGAGCTGGCCGAGAGCCTGAGGGTGATCAAGAAAGGCGGCCAGCGCGCCAGCGAGCTGGTGCGGCAAATTTTGACCTTCAGCCGACGGCAGGAGGCGAAACGCGTGCCGCTCAGACTGGAGTTGGCCGTTGAGGAAGTCATCAAGCTGCTGCGTGTTGCGGTGCCCCGCGGCATCAAGTTTGAAATTTCCATGGACCGCACGCCCACTGTATTGGCAGATGCCACCCAGATTCATCAGGTGATAATGAACTTGGGGAACAATGCCGCATACGCCATGGCAGACCGGCCCGGGACCTTGACGATCTCAGTGACCGAGTGCGAAGTGGATGCCGCCCTCGCACGGCACCGGCCAGACTTGCACCCCGGCCGCTACGTGCGCCTGAGTGTGGCGGACACCGGTTGCGGGATGGATCCAACGACGTTGCAGCGGGTCTTTGAGCCTTTCTATACCACCAAACCAGTGGGGGAGGGAACGGGGCTGGGGCTGGCCGTCGTGCATGGCATCATGAAAAGCCACGATGGCGGCATCCTGTTGGAAAGCCAGCTGGGGCGGGGCACGACGTTCCATCTGTATTTCCCCGTCTTCGGAGGTGAGGCCATGCCCCCAGCGGCCGGGATGTCGGATCTGCCGCGTGGCCGGGGCGAACACATCCTCATCGTGGATGACGAGGAAATCCTGGTGAAACTGGGGCAGCGCGTCCTGGAGCGCCTCGGCTACCGAGTGACCATCCAGACCTGTCCCCAGGCCGCAGTGGCGGCGGTGCAAGCGGACCCGGCGGCGTTCGACCTGGTGCTCACGGACTTAGCCATGCCGGAGATGAGCGGGGACGAGTTGGCCAAAGCAGTGCTAGCCATCCGGCCCGGGCTGCCCATCATCCTGATGACCGGCTTCAACACCCTCGTGCATGAGGAGAAATCGCAGTGGCTGGGCTTCAGCGGGTATCTGTCCAAGCCCTACGCAACGCGGACGTTAGCAGAAATGCTCAGGCAGCTCCTGAACAAATCCAACGCCCCAGACGCATGACCTAAGTGCAGCTCGTGGAGGACGAGGATGCGCGTGGTGCTCGCGGACCTGAGCTGCCGGACTTAGATGGCTGGAGCTGATCGTGAAATTACAGCAACTCGATTCCTCCGTGAGGATCGTTGCAAAGTCGGGCGGCGGGGGGTATCCACTAGCAGTTTCTTGAAAAATGGGTGATTTCCACAGTTGTGACCTCCGTTTTGTGACTCGCCAGGCGCTTATGGCGGGGTGTCGGACTCGGTTTGCAC
>JAYTIO010000715.1:0-3127 GCA_043731805.1 Pedosphaera sp.
CAGCGCGAATGGGGAGCCGTGGCCGCATTCCCATTCGCGATGATTCGCGTGATTCGCTGACCTACCTGGCTTGAGGGTAACGCCAGACGAGGTCGCCCAGTTCCTCGCCAACACTGCCGCCTTGGTTCCCGGCAAAATGCAGCGGCCCGGCGTTGTCATCCTTGCCATCGAAGCCGACGGACCAGAGGACGAAGCCCTGCTCGCCCTCGCGCCGGTAGCGCATGGGCTGGCCGTCGAAGATGTCGTGCGGGATGCGGTCGAGGAACTCCGGCACGAGCGCGTCGAGCTTCTCCGGGTAGGCGCGGTGGCGGAGCCAGTGGCGTTCGAGGGCGCAGGCGATGCGCCCGTGGACGAGGTTGGTCTGGAGGCGGGCGCACTTGGCGGCGTTTTTAGAGAGCGGGCCTTCCACGTTACGGAGCGGCCACCAGCGGTCGAACCAGAGTTTCGGCGGTGGGCCGGGCTGGTTTTGCCAAGACACGCGACAACGCTCGGGGTTCACGAACGTCGGGGCCAAGCTGTTGAGCATCACGGTCTCCTCGCGCGCCAGCCACTGGTAATACCAGCCAGCCGGGGCGAGGCGAACCACCCAGCGATTTAGGGAAAGGCTGTTTTTCAAGACACGCTCGCCGGTGGGACCGGTCAGGTCTTCCAGTTGGATAACCACTTTCTCCGCCACCGCGCGGTCGCGCTCCATCTTGCTCAGGTGGTCCACCATGAAGGCGGCTTCGCTGCGGACGCTGAACTGCCAATTCTTCAGCTTGTTCGCCGAGCGGAGCAACTCCTCCAAGCGGCGCAAGTGACGGTCCTCCCAGCGGTGTCCCGCCGTGCCGTGCGCCACGGCCCCGAGCGTGATCGCTTGCATGGCAATCTGCACGAGTTGGGAGATCACGAATGGCTCGCGCTCCACCGACTCGCAGAGCTGCCACGCCCGCTCCACGTCGCGGAGTGCGTCATCGGATTGACCAGCTTCCAACCGTGCGGTGGCACGGAGGCAGAGCAGTGAGGTAATCGCTTTCAGATTTGCCAAGTGCGGCAGCAGGATGCCGCTGGGAATCTGAACCGTGGCTTTCACCGGGAACTGGCTGTGCGGCCGGGCGAGTGCTTCGTCGAGTTGGGCAAGCGCTGGCTCGTGGCGGGCGAGGTAGCGCAAGACTTCGAGCGCTGGATTCGCCGCTGGCGAAGTCGCGGCGAAGTTGGTGTCGAGGCGGTAGAACTTCTGCCAGTGGGTCATGTTGGCCAGCACGACGCCGTTGGTGCGGTTTTGGGAGCCTGAGTTCGATGGCCAGGGCCATTCCGCCTGCGGGAGTTTTAGAGCAGCCATTTGCCAAAGCTCCTGTGGATGAGTCGTTAGGTTTCTGAGCTGGGCGATTCCGTTGGTGTCGCGCCAAGTGGGCCTGCCCTCGCCATCCAAGGTGTAGTCGAAGACCGGCTTGAAGAGTGAGTGCATCGCCATGTTTTGCTCGTCGGGGACTGACGGCGGCATGACTTCGGCGAAAGTGAACTTCACGCCCTTGGCCTCCCACTCGGCGCGGAAGCGTTCCCACTGGCGGCGACCGCGCCAGTTCTCTTCTGCGTAAAAGAGCGCGACCAGCGTGGCCAACACGGCTGCGGCGAAAAGACTTTGGCGCAGCGCAGCGCGCCAGAATTCCCGGCGGCCCAGCACGCGGAACGGAACCCACATCACGAGCAGAAGCAGCGAAGTCCACAACAGCAGGAGTGCGAGGGAGAGTCGAAGCGCCGTGCCGGAATCGCTCCTCCAGCCCTTCCCAAATGCGAACAACGCCGTGGAGGCCAGCGCGGCGACCAGCCAAACCCACGTCCAAAAGCGGCGGAACCGAAGACGCTCGGTCTCGACGGGTTCGCCGACAGGGGCGCGCCACTTGCACCAAGTGAGAATGAGAAGTGCAAACGGAGCCAAGGAAAGCACGGCCAGATGCCCGAAGGCGAAGGAGTCGCGTGGGAAGACCAGCGCGCACCCGAGGTAGGCGAGACCAACAGCCAGCAACGCAGCGCGCCACCAGTTCACGCGCGGCGGCGGGGGGACGGGAGAAGGGGGGGGCGTGTCAGTCATGTGGGCAATGAGTTGCTCGGGTGGCACCCGCCTCCGGCGGGTTGTGCTGGGCGTCGCGCCCGGCACCCGGGCGGAGGGAGGAGTCGGGTGCCCAGCAGCATCCTGCCGGTGGCGCTGGCGCGCGAGCGGTTGGGCTGCGAACGGGTCGGCACGCGCAGAACTTCCACGCCGGGCGTCGGGCGGGACGCCCGCCGCGACCCGCCGGAGGCGGGTGCCACCCAAGGCGTTGCCGCGCAACCGTGCTTCACGCGATTTCCTCCTCGCGGCGGGCGATGAGCCGCAGTTCGCTGCGCGGGGCGGGCGAAAGGGCAGGCACGGGTTGCACGCGCCGGCGCGGCGGGGCGAGAGGTTCCGGCGGGAAGAGTTCGGCGAGGAGCTTCTGCTGTTCGCGCCAGGCGTAGGGCATCACGGGCAGGGCGTTCGCGCTCACGGTGTTGGGGGCGGAGCGGTCGCGGGTGGAGAAGTTCACCGCGAGGAGCAGCACCCACACGGCGGCGAGGGCGGCCCAGGCTTGCGGGCAGGGCCAGAGCCAGGACCGAAGTTGAGAGTTGAAGGTTGAGAGTTGAGAGAGGGGAGACGGCGACTGGAAGGCGGCGGCGCGGGCGAGGACTTCGTCGCGCCACGCGGCGGGGACGGGGCGCAGGGGCTGGCGGGTGAGGCGGTGCTCGAAGTCGGCGGGGTTCATTTGATTTCGTCGTAGAGGGGACGCAGCCGGGTGCGGAGTTTGTCTATCCCGTAGCGATAACGGCTGGCGGCAGTGTTCAGTGGGATGTCCAGGGCGGTGGCAATCTGCTCGAAGGTCAGGCCTTCCCAGAGTTTCAGGTGGACGACGGTGCGCTGCTCGACGGGCAGTTCGCCCAGCGCCTCGGCGAGTTCGCGGCGGAAGGCGGCTTCGTCGGGGTCGGTGGTGGGGGCGAAGAGCGCGGTGGCTTCGGTGGCGAATTGCTCGTGGTTCCGCTCGCGGGTGCCGCGGCGGCGGAGTTGGTCAATGGCGGCGTGGTGGGTGAGGCGCAGGAGGAAGGCGCGTTCATCGCGGACGCCGTGGAGCAGCTCGGG
>JAYTIO010000716.1:0-2325 GCA_043731805.1 Pedosphaera sp.
GGTCTGTGACCGCCGTTCGGAAGCATCGGTTGCACTCGACGGCGGTCACAGACCGCCGCTACAGGGGGTGCTGCACCACGCTTTCGACGTCACCAGTTCGTAGTCGCGTTTTGATGACTTGACCTGGCTTGGCCTGCTCGGCGTTGCGGATGACCTTGCCCGTGGCGGCGTCCGTGGTGATGGAGTAGCCGCGCGCGAGGACGTTGTCGGGCGAGAGCAGGCGCAGGCGATTGGTGAGCGAAGCGACTTGCTCGCGTCGCAACGCGATTTGCGCCGTGGGTTTCAGGCGGAGGAAGTGCGCCGCCGCTTGGCTGAAGCGATGTCGCCGCTCGCGCACGTGCGCCTTCGCCGCGCGGTCGAGCGCGGTCGTCGAGTCGTCGAGTCGCTGCGCCGCTTCTTGCAAGCGCCGACGCGGGTGCGCGAGCGCGAGGCGATGACGGACTTGGGCGAAGCTTTCTTCCGCAGCCTCCAAGTGCTGCCGCGCAAGCTGCCGCAGCCGCGCCGATGCCTCCGCTACAAACTCCCGGCTGGCGAACGCGCCTTCCGTAATCAGCTCCGCCGCCGCGCTGGGCGTGGCCGCGCGCAGGTCCGCGACGAAGTCCGCGATGGTGAAATCGATTTCGTGCCCCACCGCCGACACCACCGGCACCGCCGACTCGAAGATGGCGCGCGCGACGGCTTCCTCGTTGAAGGCCCAGAGGTCTTCCAGGGAACCGCCGCCACGGGTGATGAGGATGAGGTCGAGCTTGGGCGGGTGAGAAAGTGAGCGAGTGGGAAAGTGAGAGGGAGCCTCGGACGCCGCGCCCACTTTCTCACTTTCCCGCTTTCTCACCTGCCCCGCGTCCCCTGCTGAAAACGCATTGAGCAACCGCACCGCCACCGCCACCTCCGCCCCCGCTCCTTCCCCCTGCACGCGGCATGGGACGAAGATGATTTCCAAGCCCGGCTGGCGGCGCTGGATGACATGCAGCACGTCGCGGATGGCCGCGCCCGTGGGCGAGGTGACGAGGCCGATGCGCTGCGGGTAGCGCGGGAGCTTGCGCTTGCGCTCCAGCTTGAAGAGACCTTCCGCCGCGAGCTTCTCCTTGAGCCGCTCGAAGGCCGCCTGCAACGCGCCCACGCCCTGCAACTCCGCGCTGCTGACGATGAGCTGATACTGCCCACGCGCCTCATAGACCGTCACATCGCCGGTGAGCAGCACCTTCTGGCCGTCCGCGAGCAGCGAGCGATGCGGCACGGACGTGTTGCGGAAGAGCACGCAGGAGAGCTGCGCGCCCGCGTCCTTGAGCGTGAAGTAAACGTGCCCCGACGCCTGTGCGCGGAGGTTGGTGATTTCGCCGGAGACCGCGACCTGCCCGACCTGCTTCTCCAGCAGCCGCTTGATGTTCCCGGTCAGCTCCGAGACGGACAACACCTTGCGCACCGCCTCCGTCGGGAAGAGTTCGCCGCCGAAGTCCCACTGCGATTTGGTTGGTTTGGCCACAGGTTGAAAACGATTTAACGCAAGGACGCAAAGGCGCAAAGACGCAAGGAAGAGGAGAGAGGAAATGATTTCTCCGCGCCTTTGCGTCTTTGCGCCTTTGCGTTAATTCTCGTGCTCACTCGGATTCCGTTCCGGCTGTCGGCAACGGCTCCGACACCCGCTGAATCGCCGTCGCCTTGCCGGTCCTGTCGTCCAGTTCGATGACCACGCCTTGGAGCAGCACGCGGTCGCGGGCCACGGTAAAACGACGGGGTTGGCTGGTGATGAAGCGCTCGATGATGGGCTGGATGTCGCGGCCCAGGCAGCTTTCGTGCGGGCCGGTGAAGCCCGCGTCGCACAGGAAGGCCGTGCCACCGGGGAAGATTTGCTCGTCCGCCGTCTGCACGTGCGTGTGCGTGCCCACCACCGCGCTGACTTGGCCGTCGAGCATCCGCGCGATGGCGATTTTCTCCGAGGTCGCTTCGGCGTGCATATCCACGAAGATGAAGGGCGTGTGCTGGCGAAGTTGCTCCACCTCGGGGCGCACGCGGATGAAGGGGTTGTCCATCGGCGGCATGAAGGTGCGGCCTTGCAAGTTGATGACGGCCAGCAGACGTCCGTCCGACAGGCGGTGCGTGGTGCTGCCCTGGCCGGGCGAGCCGGGCGGGTAGTTCAGCGGGCGCACGAAGCGTGGTTCATCGGTGAGCAACGCGATGACTTCCTTCTGGTCCCAGAGATGGTCGCCGCTGGTGATGATGTCCACGCCAGCAGCGAAGAGGTCCGCCGCTGTCTCCGGGGTGATGCCTGAGCCGCCCGCGGAGTTCTCGCCATTCGCGATGACGACATCGAGCGCGTAACGACGC
>JAYTIO010000717.1:0-20330 GCA_043731805.1 Pedosphaera sp.
GGTCGCGAAACGCTTTGATCATGGGGGTTCAAGACTGCTGCTGGCTTTGCGCCAGACCCGGTTGGCCGAGGCGAGCATGCCGGACTGGATACTTAATCCCGCGCGCTCCACCGGCTCGAGCTTCACCTCGAACCGCACGTTCTCGTTGATCAGCACGAACTTGATCATCAGGCCTTGGGTGAAGAGACCGTCCGTGTCGCACACGGTCAAGGCGGGTTTGTTGCCGAGGACTTCGGTGATCTCCCGGAGGTTGCGCCGCTCGCCCTGGCCGACGAACACCACCTGACAGCCCACCAAGTCAGCGGACCGGCGCGCGCGCAGGACCGTCACCTTGCGCCCACCTTGGGTGGTGCGCCCCTTCGCGTAGCGTTCGAGTGCCTCGCCGATGGCCTCATCGCCGATCACGCCGATGACGATGGGCTCGCCCGCCGCGACGAGCGTCCCCGCCGGCCACTCGACGTATTTGGTGAAGACAAACAAATACTCGGCCTTCACTTCGAAATCGGGCGCGGACCGGGCCGGTGCGCCGCCGAACGCGGCGAGGCCCAGGCCGAAGGACAGGAGCAGGGACCACAACCCCCAGGCACCGGCACGCGACCGATCCCCGGCTGCAGCGCGGGCGACGGCCAGGAGCGGTTCGAAAGCTTCCCGCGCGCCCGGGCAGGCGGAGCCGCTGCGGGCGGGGACCGCCCACGCGCCGGGCGCAACGCGGAGCCGCTTGAGGTTGTCGGCTAAAAGCGCCATGTGACCTTGCCGTAAACGCTGTGCTGGACTTCGGTGACGGAAATGAACGGGTTCGAGTTGAGGAACTCGGGCCGGTGATTGTCGAACAGGCTTTGCGCCACCACGGACAATTCCCAATCGCGGCTCGGTCGCCATCCCAACCGCACGTCGGCGCTGTAGTAGCTGGGCACTTTCAGCGCGGGCAACGCGTCCACATACCGCACGCCGCCATCCAACTGCCACTGCCGCGTCACGTCCCACAGCGAACGCACGCCGACTTGTTGCTGCGGGCTTTGGCCCTCGGCCGGCGCGGCGGAAGTGTCGGTGCTGCCGGGCCGCCGATACACGTTCATCTGAAGCATCGAGTAATTGGCCTGGAGCCGCCAGTGGTCCGTCGCCTGCCAGGTGCCGGTCACCTCGCCGCCGTAAGTCTGCCCCTTGGCCTTGTTGTCCGGGGTGAGCGTGCTCACGAGCGCGGGGGCCACCGTTGGAATCGTCTCGAAGGTCCGCAAGCGGTCGTAGTCATTGTAGAACAAGGCCAGGTCCAGCGTGAACCGGGGGTGGGGCTGGACGCGGTAGCCCAGCTCGTAAGCCAGCAGCTCCTCGGACTTGAAGCGGGGATTGCCAATGTCGTTCACCAACACCGCGCCCGCGCCGGTCGTCGCCACGTTGAAGCGGATGTCCTGGTCGCTGCGGAACGGGGTCCGCACCGCGCGCGAGACTGCCGCCCAGACGGTGTGCTGCGCGTGCGGCGTCCAGAGCAGCCGGGTGCTGGGCTGCACCTCTCCACCGCTGAAGTCATTGTGCTCAAACTTGGAGCCGAGGGTGAGCTTGAGGCGGTCCGGCACCAGCGTGACGGTGTCCTGCACGAAGCCCGAGAGGAGCTGGGAGTTGCGCTGCGCCGGCGCAAACGTCAGCACGCCGTAGTTTTGATTCGCGTCCTGCACCCACCGGTAGGCCGCGCCCCAGGTCACTTCCTGCCGCTCACCGAGGGGGAAGCGATGCTGGAAATCCACATCGAACGTGCTCGCCTGCGAGGCCCCGACGCCGAGCGTCTCATCCTCGGAGCGGTCGAAGTAAGTCTGCAACTTCCACTCCGACTCCGCCGAGAAGTGGTGCGTCCACCGCCCGAGCACGAACCCGCCGGCCTTGCGGTCGTTCCCCGTCTTCAGCCGCGCGGCGGAGCGGCCGGGGAGGGTGAGGTTGTCCGCCTCGCCATTGAACAACTCGCCTTGCAACGTCAGCTCGTTTTGCTGCGCCGGTTCCCAATCCAACCGGAACCCGCCCCGCGCCTGCCAGGACGCGTCGGCACTGTTCGCGCTCACCAGCGCGCCGCCGCTCGTGCGGGCGAACTGACCGCTCTGGTCGTCCCGGTTGTAGTATTTGCCGAACAGGCGGAGGAAGGTGTCCTCGCCCAGCTTCGTGCCGTAACGCACGCTGCCAAAGCCCAGTTCCTCCGTGCCGCCGCCGCCCGTGACCAGCCAGCCCTGCGTGTCCCGCGCGCTCTTGGTGATGATGTTGATGACGCCGTTCACCGCATTCGCGCCCCACAAAGTTCCGGCTGCGCCCCGGATGACTTCGATGCGGTCAATGTCCTCCATCAGCGTGTCCTGGGCCTCCCACGAGACGCCGGAGCTGATGGGTGAATAGACCGAGCGGCCGTCCACGAGCACCAGGAGCTTGTTGGCCGTCACCGAGTTGAAGCCGCGCACGCTGATGGCCCACGTGTGGCCATTCTGCCGCGCGACATCCATGCCCGGAGCCATGCGCAACGCCTCCGGAATGCTGGTCGCGCCCGAGCGCCGGATGTCCTCCTGCGTGATGACGAAGACCGCCGCCGGGGACTGCTGCACGGTGCTCTCGGAGCGGGACACGCTGGCGACCTTGATCTGCGCCAGTTGCTCGAACTCCGATGCCCCCGCCGACGGTGCCAACGGCACAGGCTTCGCCACGGGTTCTGCCGCCCAGCCGCCGAGCGTGACGCCGAGGCAGAGGGCAATCCCAGATGCTACTTGGTGGAACCCCAACCGAACGGCACGACACGCGTCTGCTCCCCTCATCCGGTGAAGGGAGAGGGAGCCAGCGCTCGTCGCGGAGCCCCAGCGATGCCACCGGGGTTCATTCCGAAATGGCAGGAGAGAGGCCAACCCCGGCCACTTCACTTGGGCAGGGGTGCGTTCTACACTGAGCAATGCGGCGGTGGGAGCGGTGGGGTTCATGGTGGCCGCACCTTTAGATTTGGCCCCCCAAGGCCGGATTGCGATTCAAATCAGGTGGCCGGGTGCCCGACTGCGGCGGCGTCCTCGGCTCGGCCTGCGGCGCGCGGGGTCCGGTGTTCGCCACCGTTGGCCCCAGATACTGGGCGAGGCAGGCCAGCAGGTCCGGCATGGAAACGGGCTTGGCCAGCAAGGTGAAGCCGCCGCTCTTCACCCCGCGATGGGCCTCGGTCTGGGACACGGTGGCGGTGAGGAAGACGATGGGCACGTCGCGCAGGAGCGGGTCCGCCTGGATGCGCGCCGCCAGCTCACCGCCGTCGAAGCCCGGCATGATCACGTCCAGCAGGATGAGGTCGGGCTTCTGCTTGTGCGCCGCCGGGATCGCCTCGTGCGCGCGGTTGACGACCGCGACGGTGTGCTGGGTGCGGGCTTCCAGATTCACCTTCAGCAGCCGGGTGAAGCTGGCTTCGTCGTCCACGATGAGGATGTGCTTGGGTTTCATGATGTCTCCTTGAGGTCCTTAAAGAGCAGGGTAGAGCGCACCCCGCCTTCCGGGCGGTTGATGATGGACAGGGTTCCGCCGTGCAGCTCCACGATCTTGCGGGCCACGGTCAGGCCCAGCCCGGTCCCCTTGCCGGTTTCTTTCGTGGTAAAAAACGGCTCGAAAATCTTGTCCAACTTGTCAGGCGGGATACCGGTGCCGGTGTCGTCAATCTGGATTGCGATGACTGGCTCCCCGGTGCGGAAGCGCGCCCCTGCACGCGAGCCGGCGTCGTGGCGGGTCTCGGCGTCCGTGATGGGGCGCTGGACGGTGCGGAGCGTGAGCCGCCCGCCGCCGGGCATGGCGTGGAAGGCATTGGTCAACAAGTTCACCAGCACTTGATCAATCTTCTGCGCGTCCAGCAGGGCGAAGACCGGGATCGGAGCGAGTTGCCGTTCCACCACGTAGCCATTCGCACCGATCTCGTGCCGCACGAGCGTCAGGGCCTGGTCCAGCAGTTGGTTCACCGCCACGGGTTTCAACTGCAACTCCCCGGGCGCGGAGTAGTTCAGCAGCCCCATGATGATGGTGTCCGCTCGCTGGATGGCTGACTGCATATCCTCCAGCACCACCGCCGCCGGGGCCGCCGTCTCGGGCGGGAGCGGCACGTTCAGGAAGAAGTCCACCCCCATGCGCAGGACTGCCAGCGGGTTCTTCACCTCGTGCGCCACGCCCGCCGCCAGCCGCCCGATGGACTGCAAACGCTCCAGGTGCAGGAGCTGCAAGTGGACCTCCTTCAACGCCGTGTTGGCGCGCAGCAACTCGGCGTTGGCGGCCTGCAATTCCCGGTTGGCCCGGCGCCGGCGCGTAATGTCATGACTGATGACGACCAAGCCAATCACGCGGTCGCCGGGGTCGCGCAGCGGCACCTTGGTGGTCGCTAGCCAGCAGTCAGGTTCGGGAGTGAGCCGGCAGGGTTCTTCCCGGTTCACCACCGCTTCGCCGGAACGCAGGACGGCCAGATCGTCCGCCTCGAGGTCCGGCCCCACCGGCGGGGGGAACAGGGCGGACGCCGTCTGGCCCATGAACTTCGCTGGCGTGACCGCCCGGGTGAGTTGGTAGAAGGCTTCGTTCGCCAAGAGGAACCGCCCGGCCTCGTCCAGCACATAGATGTAGTCGGGCAGGTGGTCCACGAGGTTGCGCAGCAAGGACCGCTCCTCCACGAGTGAGGCCTCGAGGCGCTTGAGCGCGCTGATGTCCCGCGAGATGCCGATCAGGCCGGTGACCCGGCCGTGCTGGTCCCGCATGGGCACCTTGGTCACGGAGGCCCACAGCGCGCTGCCGTCCGCCGTAGTCTGGCCCTCGACCTTGTTGATGATCGGCTCGCCGGTCTGGAGCAGCCGTTGCTCGTCCGCGAAAAACTCCTGCGCGTCCCGGGCGGGGTGGAAGTCGAAGTCCGTCTTCCCCAGCGCCGCCTCGGCCGTGGCCAGGCCGAACTTGTCCGCCATCGCCTGGTTCACACGCACGAACCGGCTCGCGGTGTCCTTGAAGTAAATCCGATCCGGGATGTTGTTGAGGATGCCATGCAACAGGTCGCGCTCGCGAGCGAGGGCGGCGTCCGCGCCCTTGCGCTCCATGGCGTAGCGGATGGACCGGACGATGAGCCGGGCGTCCGCCTGGCCTTTGACGAGGTAGTCCTGCGCCCCCAGCTTCACCGCCGCCAAGGCCATGCGCTCGTCGTCGTGCCCGCTATGCACGACGATGGGCACGTCGGGGAACTGGCGGCGAACACGGCCGACGGTGTCCAGCCCGCGGCTGTCCGGCAGGGAGAGGTCCAGCAGCAGCACGTCCACCGGGCCGGCGGCCAGGCATTTCAAGCCGTCGGCGAGCGTCACCGCCGTCTGCACCGCGAACTGGAACTGCTCCGCCTTGCCCAAAACTTCTCTCAGCAAGTGGCCCATGAACAGGTCATCCTCCACATGCAGCAGGCGGATGGTTTCCTTGGGCGTGACGGGCGAAGCGGGGGCCAGCGCGGCAGCAGAAGGCGGCTCCACCTGTGCGCCTTCGCGGGACTGGCCCGCAGTTGCATCCTTAATCTCCGGTCCTCTCATACGACACACCCCGTGAGCAGCAATCTCGTGGCTGGTGTTTTCTGTTCGTTAGGTGGAGCGTAATCTTTACCGAGCTAGCTAATTGTCAAGCCGCATTTTCAGATCGGCTCGCGCTCCGGGCACATCCGGGCACTGCCCCCCGCGAAGTGGGGGCAGCCGTCCCGGCTGTCCCAGTCTGGCAACCGTCCTGGTTGCCGTGGCCGACGGCGGGCGGGACGCCCGCCAGACCAACGCAGGCGACACCCTTCGCCACGCTCGGGGGCAGTGCGCGCTAGGCAGCGGACGCGGACTTGATTAAGCTCGCCCCTTACTCGCGAAGCGAAATCTGGCATCCATGGCAACCGACTTTATCCGCATCGGCGGCGCGCGGCAGCATAATCTCAAGGCTGTCACGCTCGCCATTCCGCGCGGCAAGCTCGTCGTTCTCACCGGCCTCTCCGGCTCGGGCAAGTCCTCGCTCGCCTTCGACACCATCTATGCCGAGGGCCAGCGCAAGTATGTAGAAAGCCTCTCCGCCTACGCCCGCCAGTTCCTCGAACAGCTCCAGAAACCGGACGCCGACTATATCGAAGGTCTCTCCCCGACCATCGCCATCGAGCAGCGCAGCTCCGGCTCGAACCCGCGCTCCATCATCGCGACGACGACGGAGATTTACGATTACCTGCGCCTGCTCTTCGCGCACGTCGGCCAGCCGCACTGCCCCACGAGCGGCCAGCCCATCTCGCGCCAGACCACGAGCGACATCGTGGACACCATCCTCAAGCTGCCGCCGCGCACGCGCGTGATGCTGCTCGCCCCCGTCGTCGAGAAGCAGAAGGGCGAGTTCCGCGATGTCATCGAACGGCTGGCCCGCGATGGCTTCGTCCGCGCGCGCGTGGATGGAGAGCTCGTCGAGCTCGCTGCCAACGTCCGCATCAAGCTCGACCCGAAGCAGTCTCACACCATCGAAGTCGTCGTAGACCGTCTCGTGGTGGATGACAAGATTCGCGTTCGCCTGGGCGACTCCGTGGAGACGGCGCTGAAGTGGGGCAGTGGTAAGTTGCTGCTGCTGTCGCAAGCGCCGGAGGGGGCCAGCGGTCAGCAATCAGCAATCAGCGGTCAAGCAGCGCGGGCGAAGGCGGCCGAGATTGTGCGAACGGAGCAAGCCGCAAGCCGCAAGCCGCAAGCCGCAATCTGGCAGGAGTCTCTCCTCTCCAACCGAATGTATTCCCCCGCCACCGGCCAGACCTTCGACCCGCCAGAGCCGAAGCACTTCTCGTTCAACTCCCCGTTCGGCGCGTGCCCGACCTGTCACGGCCTCGGGCAGAAGATGGTGTTCGACCCCACGCTCATCGTGCCGGACGCGGAGAAGTCGCTGGAGTCCGGAGCAGTGCTGCCGTGGCGACGCGGCGGCAAGCGGATGGTGGTCTATTACAAAGCCCTGCTGCGCGGCCTCGCGGCGCACTTCGAGCAAAACCTGGAGACCCCGTGGAAGTCGCTCCCCGAAGATTTCCGTCGCGTGGTGCTGCACGGCTCGGGCGACGCTGATGTGGGCTTCAACTTCATGCGCGCGGGCAAGGTCAGCAAAATCACGCGGCCCTTCGAGGGCGTGCTGAAGAACCTCGAGCGCCTCTATGCCGAGAGCGAGAGCGAGTTCACCAAGAACCGGCTGAAGGCCTTCATGGCCCCGGAGTTTTGCGATGCGTGCGGGGGGAGGCGGCTGCGGCCTGAAATACTGGCGGTGCGGTTGGGTGGGCAAGCACCGCTTTCTCAATCGGCAATCGGCAATCGGCAATCGGCAATCCTTCCGGGCCTCTCCATCGCGGACATCTGCGCCCTCTCCGTGGACACCGCCGACCTCTTCTTCGCCGCGCTGCCGCTCACGGACTTCCAGCAGAAAATCGCCGGCGAGCTGGTGAAGGAGATTCGCGCGCGGCTGGGCTTCCTCAAGAACGTCGGCCTTGGTTACCTCACGCTCGACCGCGAGTCCGGCTCGCTCTCCGGCGGCGAAGCGCAACGCATCCGGCTCGCGACGCAGATTGGCGCGGGCCTCGTCGGCGTCATCTACATCCTCGACGAGCCCAGCATCGGGCTGCACCAGCGCGACAACGAGCGCCTGCTCAAAACCCTCGAAGGCCTCCGCGACCTCGGCAATTCCGTCCTCGTCGTCGAGCACGACGAAGACACCATTCGCCGCGCGGACCACGTCATTGACCTCGGCCCCGGCGCGGGCACGCACGGCGGCGAAGTCGTCGCGCAAGGCACCGTCGCGGAAGTCATGGCGAACCCGCGCTCGCTCACGGGCCGTTACCTGAGCGGCGATTTGAGCATTCCGGTCCCGCGTAAACGCATTTCCCCCGTGGGCAAAGCGGGCTGGCTGGAGATCACCGGCGCGCGGGAGAACAACTTGCAGAACGTCACCGCGCGCATTCCGCTGGGCACGTTGACGTGCGTCACCGGCGTGAGCGGCTCGGGCAAGAGCACGCTGATTTGCGACATCCTCCAGCGGCAGCTCTTCCGCAGCTTCTTTGGCTCGAAGGAGCGGCCCGGCGCGCATCGCACCCTCACCGGCACCGAGCTGTTGGACAAGGTCGTGGTCATTGACCAAGCGCCCATCGGCCGCACGCCGCGCAGCAACCCGGCGACCTACACCGGCATCTTCAACCACATCCGCGACCTCTTCGCGCAGCTTCCGGCGGCGAAGATCCGCGGCTACGAGGCAGGCCGCTTCAGCTTCAATGTGAAGGGTGGGCGCTGCGAGAAGTGCCAGGGCGACGGCTTGCTGAAGATTGAGATGCACTTCCTGCCGCCGGTCTATGTGACCTGCGAAAACTGCGCGGGCCGGCGCTACAACCGCGAGACGTTGGAAATCAATTTCAAGGGCATGAACATCGCCGACGTGCTCAACCTCACGGTGGACGAGGCGGTGAACTTCTTCCGCGCCGTGCCGAAGATTTTTGAGCCCTGCCTCACGCTCGCGGAAGTCGGCCTCGGCTACCTGCGACTCGGCCAGCAGGCCACGACGCTTTCTGGCGGCGAGGCGCAGCGCGTGAAGCTCGCGACCGAACTCTCGCGCCGCCAGACCGGCAAGACGCTCTACATCCTCGACGAGCCGACGACCGGCCTGCACTTCCACGACGTGGCCAAGCTGCTCGAAGTCTTCTTCAAGCTGCGCGCGCCGGGCAACACGCTGCTGGTCATCGAGCACAATCTCGACGTCATCAAGTGCGCCGACTGGATACTGGACCTCGGCCCCGAAGGCGGCACCGGCGGCGGCCGCATCGTGGCGGAGGGCACGCCCGAGACCGTCGCGGCGACGCCCGGCAGCCACACGGGAGAATTTTTGAATCGAATCCTCGGTGGGAGGACAAATACTGCGACGACGTGAAGAGCACTCAAAACATGGAAAGCCAAAGATTGGGTCAGGAATATTTGGGTCAGGAAAATCCGATTTCTCTGCCCCGAATCTTTCTGACCAACGCTCTGGTCTGCCTGCTCTGGCTGCTCGCCTGTGGCCTGCCCACCCCCGCTCAAGCCCCCGCTGACCCGCTGGAAGAACGGGACTTCACCGCTGCCGCCAAGGCCTTCCAAGACCTCAACCACGAACGCGCCGAACGGGAGTTCAGCGACTTCCTCCGCACCTGGACCAACTCGCCGCGCCGCGTGGAGGCGATGCTTTTCCAAGCCCGGGCCCGTCACGCGCGCACGAACTTCGCCGGGGCGATTGACCTGCTGACCACCGGGCTGCCGCAGGCCGCCAAGCTCGCGGACCAGTATCAGTTCTGGCTCGGCGAGGCGCGCTTCGAGGCCGGGCAGTTCGACAAGGCGGCGGAGATTTACGCGCTGCTGGTGCGCGACTTCACGAACTCGCCGCATTTCCTCGCCGCCGCGCACCACGAGGCGCTCGCGCGCTTCAAGCTCGGTAACCAGCGCGCGAAGGTCGTGGCGCTCCTGCGCGATCCCGCCGGCGCTTTCCAGCGCGCGGCGCAGGCCGCGCCCACGAACGAGCTGGCGGTCAGCGGCACGCTGCTGCTCGGCGAGGCCCTGCTCGCGGGCCGGGAATTCCCGGCGGCGGAGGCGACCGCCCGCTCGCTGGAAGACCGGCGGCTGGCCCCGGAAGTGGACTGGCAGCGGCGCTTCCTGCTGGGCCGCGTGCTCGCGGAGGCGAGCCGCGCCGCCGAGGCCCTGCCGGTCACGACCAATCTCGTGCGGCTCGCCCGCGCGTTGCGGCAGCCGCTCCTGCTGGCCGAGTCGTTCACCTTGCAAGGCACGGTCCTGGAGCAGCTCGGCGAGTTCGCCGACGCCGTCAGTTCGTTCACCAACAACTTCAGCTCTAACGCGCCGCTCGCCCTGCGCCACCGCGCGCTGGTGAAGGTCGTGGAGCTCAACGACCGCCAGCACAAGGACGCCGAGACGGTGGCGCTGCTGGAGAATTACTCTGCGCAATTTCCCGGCGACGCGCGGCTCGACCTCGCGCAACTCACGTTGGGCGAGCTGCGGGTGAAGGAGTTTCACGGCCTGTCCGGCAGCACTAACAACCTCGCGCAGACCAACCTCCTGACGACCGCGCTGACCAACCTGAACCTGGTCCTGCTGAACTACCCCAACAGCCCGCTGCGCGGTCGCGCGCACTACCAGCGCGGCTGGTGCTTCTGGCACTTGAGCCAGCCTGCGCCCGCCGCTGCGGATTTCAGCGAGGCCGCGCAAGGGCTGCCGAAGTCCGAGGAGCAGGCCATCGCGCGCTTCAAGCTGGCGGAGTCGCAGGCGTTGCAGAGCGACCACACCAACGCGCTGCGCAACTTCCAGATGGTCGTGGCCCAATATGCCGGCCTGCCACGCGTGCGGAATACCTACCTCGACCAGGCGCTCTACCGCGCCATGCAGTCCGCGCTGGCGGTGACGAACCACGCCGCCGCCGAGGCCGCGTTCCGCCAGATCACCGAGTGGTTTCCCGACAACTTCTTCAGCGACCAGGCGACGCTGTTGTTCGGTGGTGAACTGAGCCGGCTGGGCAAGCCCGCCGAGGCCCGGCGCGAGTTCCAGGCCTTTCTGGACCGCGCGCCGCAAGCCGCGTTCGCGCCGCAGGTGCTCCTCGCCATCGCGCGCACTTACCGGCAGGAGGCCGACTGGCCGGGCGCGGCGCGGCAATACGAGGCCTGGGTGCGCCGCTTCCCCACCAATGCCGTCCGGGCGGATGTGGAGTTCGAGCGCGCCTACTTCAGCTACCAGACCGGCGCGACCAATGCCCTGACCCTGTTCACCCAGTTCGTCACCAACTACCCCGCGCACCCGAGCGTGCCGCAGGCGCAGTTCTGGGTCGGCAGCCTCCACGACAACCTCGAGCAATACGACCGCGCCGAGACCACCTACCAGTTGCTCTACCAGAGCACGAACACGCACGCGGCGGAGTGGAAGCACAAGGCGTTGTTCGCCGCCGGGCGCTCCGCGTTCCTCCGGCAGGGCTACAAGGACGCGACGAATTATTTCAGCCTCCTCATCGGGCGCGAGAGCCAGGCCCCCGCCGCCGTGCGCGCCGAGGCCTTCTTCGCGCTGGGCGACACTTACCTCGCGGCGGCCCAAAACAGCGTGCTCCTCGGCGAGGATCCTTACGGCGACGCCATTAACGCCTTCAGTCGCATCACGAATAATTTCCCCACCAACCCGATTGCCGCCGGGGCGATGGGCCGGATCGGCACCTGCCAGTTGCAACGCGGCGCGAAGGATCCCAAGCAACTCGATCTGGCCGGCGAATCCTTCTCGAAGGCGATGGCGTGGCCGGGGGCCGACGCCGAGGCGCGCAGTCTCGCCGAGGTGGCGCTGGGGGTCGTGCGCGAGAAGCAAGGCCGGCCGAAGGAAGCCTTCGAGCACTGGAGCAATGTGCTTTACGAAAAGATCCTCAAGCCTGCCGAACTGGCTGACCGCGAGACGACGCTGCGCACGCTCGAAGGCGCGATGATCGAGGCGGGCGGGCACATGGCGCGGCTCCGCGAGGCGGAGAAGGACTGGCGGGGTGCCATCCAGATTTATCAGCGCCTACAGGAAATGGCCCCGGCCAAGCAACGCGCGCTCCAGCTCAAGATTGACCGCGCGCGCCAGATGCTGAACGCAGATTAACCCGCCGAGTTCGAAACCAAGGCGTGACACGTCCCGACTCGTGCGCGGACACTTCGCACAGTCACTTACCTATGTCGCGCCCGCTCACTCAGGTTTCCGCCTGCCAATTCTCACTGGCCCCCGAGCTGTGCCGGAACGAGCTGCTGCACGAGTTGTTCGAGCACCGCGCGGCGGTGGTGGAAGGGCAGATTGCCCTCGCGTGTGGGGACGAGCGCATGACCTACGGCGAGCTGGAGCAGCGAGCCAACCAGTTCGCCCGCCACTTGCGCACGCTCGGCGCGGCCCCCGGCCACGCGGTCGCCCTGCTGCTGCCGCGCTCGCTGGATGGGTTGGTGGCGCTGCTCGCGGTGCTCAAGGCTGGCGCGGCCTACGTCCCGCTGGACTCCGACTATCCCGCCGACCGCATCCAATTCATCCTCGCCGATGCGAACGTGGTGGTGCTCGTCACCGTGGCGGCGCTCGCGGGGAAGGCCGGTGAGTTCGCTGGGAGAACCGTCGCCCTGGACCGGGATGCGACGGAAGTTTCCCGCCAGCCCACCGCACCGCTCACTCGCCGCGACACGGGCGCGACGCCGACGGACTTGGCCTACGTCATCTACACCTCCGGCACGAGCGGCCGGCCCAAGGGCGTGCAAATCGAGCACCGCAGCGCGTGCCATCTTGTGCGCGCGGAGGGTGCCATCTTCAACCTCCGGCCTGACGACCGCGTGTATCAAGGCTTCTCCCTCGCGTTCGATGCGTCGGTCGAGGAGGTGTGGCTGGCGTTCTTCGCGGGCGCAACGCTCGTCGTCGGCACGCGTGAGATGGTTCACTCCGGGCCGATGCTCTCACGGCTGCTCACCGAGGCGGGCGTCACGGTCTTCAGCACGGTGCCGACGCAGCTCGTGATGATGACCGAGGACGTGCCCGGCGTGCGCCTGCTCATCGTCGGGGGCGAGGCCTGCCCCGCTGACCTCGTTACGCGTTGGGCGCGCGCGGGCCGGCGCATGGTGAACACTTACGGCCCGACTGAGGCCACGGTCATCGCGACTTACGGCGACCTCACGCCGGGCCAGCCCGTGACCATCGGGCGGCCCGTGCCGAACTACTTCATCGCCATCCTCGACGAGCAGCAGCGCGCTACCCCGCCCGGCCAGGAGGGGGAACTTTGCATCGGCGGCCTCGGCCTTGCGCGCGGCTACGTCGGCCGGCCCGAGCTGACGCGGGAGAAGTTCATCGCGAACCCGCTGGGCTCCGAGCCGCCGCTTCTTTACCGCACCGGCGATTTGGCGCGCTTCAATGCGGTAGGCGAAATCGAGTTCCTGGGTCGCGGGGATTCACAGGTGAAGCTGCGCGGCTATCGCGTCGAGCTGGCCGAGATTGAATTCGTTCTGCTCGCTTGCCCCGGCGTGGCCGCCGCCGTGGTGGCGGTGCGCGAAGACGTTCCCGGCGTGCAGCAACTCGTCGCCTATGTCGTGGCGCGCGCGCGCGAAGCCGTGGCCGAGGCGGCCTTGAAGGAACGGCTCCGCGAGCGGTTGCCCAGCTATATGGTGCCCGCGCTCATCGAGAGCATCGCGGCGCTGCCCACGCTGCCGAGCGGCAAGGTGGACCGCCGCGCCTTGCCCGCGCCGCAACCGCGCGCCGCCGCTGGCGCGGACCCGAACCACGTCGCTCCGCGCACGGCGATGGAGCGCAAGCTGGTGGCCGTGTGGGAACAGCTCTTCGCCCCGCAACGCGTGTCGGTGACGGACGATTTCTTCCGCGAGCTGGGCGGGCATTCGTTGCTCGCCGCGCGGCTGGTGAGCGAGTTGCGCCAGGACGCGGAGCTGCGCGGCGTTTCCATCCTGGACGTGTATGAGCAGCCGACGGTGGAGAAGCTCGCGGCACGACTGGAGGCCGGACGCCCACTCCCGGGTCAACAACCGCCGTCCGCCGCCGCGTCCGCTAAAGCTACGGCTGCGGACGTGGGCACCCGCGCTCCGAACGACCTCCGCCACTTTCTCTGCGGCCTGTGGCAGCTCGGCGGCCTCTACTTCGTCCTGGGCTTCTTCTCGCTGCAATGGCTCGCGCCTTACCTCACTTACACCTGGATGTTCGAGGAGGAGTTCGAGCACTGGGAGGCCATCCTCGGCGCGTTCGGCATCCTCGTGGCGCTCTATCCGGCGCTGCTCGCGGCGTCCATCGCCAGCAAGTGGCTCGTCATCGGGCGCTACCGCGCGGGCGAGTATCCGCTCTGGGGCGGCTACTACGTGCGGTTCTGGTTCGTGAACACCATCCAGTCGGCCATCCCCGTGCATTACCTCGCCGGCACGCCACTGCTGAACATTTACTTCCGCCTCATGGGCGCGCGCATCGGGCGCAATGTGCATCTCACCAGCCCGAACTTCGCCTGCTACGACCTGCTCGACATCGGCGACGACACGAGCGTGGGCACCGATGCCACAGCGGCGGGTTACCACGTCGAGGACGGCAAGCTCATCATCGGCACGGTGCGGATTGGGCAAGGCTGCTTCCTCGGCACCCGCGCGGTGATGCGGGAGAACTCGGCCCTCGCCGACGGTGCGGCGCTGGAAGACCTGTCGCTGCTGCCGAGCGGGCAGACGATTCCGGCGGGCGAATGCTGGCTCGGCTCCCCGGCGAAGCGCGCGCCTAGTGGGGCAGGCGGCCCGCCTGCCCCACTAACTTCGCCGCTCCGGCGCGTCGGCTTCGCCTGCCTGCACGCCGTCGGCGTCGCCTTATTCCCAGCCTGCATCCTCGCGGCGATTCTCCCCGGCGTGGTGCTGATGAACCACCTCAACTACGAGGACGACTACTACTCCTACCTGTTTCTCGCGCCCCTCGTCGCCTTCAGCTACGTCGTGCTGCTCGGCCTGGAAATCGCCGCGTTCAAGTGGCTCCTGCTCGGCCGCGTGCAGCCCGGCCGCTACCCCATCCACAGCCTCTTCTACGTCCGCAAATGGTTCGTGGACCATCTCATGGACCTGAGTCTGGACTTCCTCGGGCCGCTCTACGCCTCGGTCTATTTGGAGCCGTGGTTCAAGCTGCTTGGCGCGAAGCTGGGCAAGCAGGCGGAAATCTCTACTGCCGGCGCGGTTTCCCCCGACCTGCTCGACATCGGCGATGAAAGCTTCCTCGCCGACAGCGTCACGCTCGGCGCCGCACGCGTGGAAGGCGGCTTCATTACCCTCGCGCACTGCCGCGTTGGCAAGCGCGCCTTCGTCGGCAACAGCGCGATGCTCCCGCCCGGCAGCAGCGTCGCCGACAACGCCCTCGTCGGCTGCCTCTCGCTGCCGCCTGCGAACCCCGCCGACGCCGCGCGGCCCGGCGCAACGTGGCTTGGCTCGCCCGCGATGTTTCTGCCGAGCCGCCAGCAGAGCACCGCATTCTCCGCCGAGAACACGTTCAAGCCCACGAAGCGACTCCGCACGCAACGAGCGCTCATCGAGTTCATCCGCGTGCTGCTGCCGGCGACGGGCTTCGTCGTGCTGACCAGCCTGCTCTTCTCCGGCGTGGTGCTGCTCCAAGACTATCTGGAGCCGTGGGAACAAGTCGCGACCTTCCCGCTGCTCTACGGCGCGTGCGGCCTCTGCGCGGTGGGCTTCCTCATCGCGCTGAAGTGGAGCCTCATGGGCCGCTACCGGCCCGGCGAGCGCCCGCTCTGGAGCACATTCGTCTGGCGCAACGAACTGGTGAACGCCGTCCACGAGCACCTGAGCAACGATTGGTTCGTCGGCATCTTGAAGGGCACACCGTTCATCTGCTGGGTCTTCCGCGCCCTCGGCGCGCGCATCGGCCGCCGCGTCTATCTCGAGACCACGGACCTCACTGAGCACGACCTCGTCCGCCTCGGCGACGACGTGTGCGTGAACGCCGACGCGACCCTCCAGACGCATCTCTTTGAGGACCGCGTGATGAAGATGTCCACCGTGGAGGTGGGCGACCGCTGCACCATCGGCGGTCTCTCGCTGGTGCTCTACGACACGCGGATGGAGCCGGACTCCAATCTCAACAGCCTCTCGCTCCTGATGAAGGGCGAGACGCTCCCCGCCGGCACGCGGTGGGAGGGCATTCCGGCCAGGCCGCCGAAGGGAGAGTAAACGGTGTTCAGTCGGGACGAAGCGTTCGGAGCACCGACTGAACGCTTTCCTCAACTCACTTCGCCAAGTGACACGCCGCGAAATGCCCCGCTGACACCTCGCGCAATGCCGGCACCTCCGTCTTGCACCGCGCCTCGGCCACCGGACAGCGCGGGTGGAAGGGGCAGCCGCTGGGCGGGTTGATGGGCGAAGGCACGTCGCCGGGCAGGACGATGCGCTGACGCTTCGAGTCCGGGTCCACCACGGGCACGGCGGAGAGCAACGCCTGCGTGTAGGGATGCTTCGGCGCGTTGATGATGGCCTTCGACACGGCGCTCTCGACGACCTTGCCGAGATACATCACCACCACGCGATGGCTGATGTGCTCCACCACCGCGAGGTCGTGCGCGATGAAGAGGTAGGCCAACCCGTGCTCGCGCTGGAGGTCTTGCAGGAGGTTGATGATTTGCGCCTGCACGGACACGTCGAGCGCGCTGACCGGCTCGTCGCAAACAATCAACTTCGGCTCGACCGCGAGCGCACGGGCGATGCCGATGCGCTGCCGCTGACCGCCGCTGAACTCGTGCGGGTAACGCTGCGCGTGCTGTGGGTCGAGGCCCACGTCCTTGAGCAATTTCCCGATGCGCGCCTCACGCGCCTGCTCGTCCGCGACGAGGTGGTGGATGTCCAGCGCCTCGCCGATGATTTGCCCGACGGTCATGCGCGGATTCAGCGAGCCGACCGGGTCCTGAAAAATCATCTGGAAGCGCCGCCGCCGCTCGCGCAACGCCGCGCCCTCCAGCGTGGTGATGTCCTCGCCCTCGAAGGTGACGCTGCCGGCGGTCGGCTCCAGCAGGCGGATGATGGCGCGGCCCAAGGTGGTCTTGCCGCAGCCGCTCTCGCCCACGAGGCCGACGGTTTCGCCCGGCGCGACGGTGAGGCTCACGTCATCCACGGCCTTTACCCACGCGTTCACGCGGCTGAAGACCCCGTGCTTGACCGGGAAGTGGACTTTGAGGTTTTTGACTTCGAGGAGGTTCATGTCCTAACTGTTTACCTAGCCCTTTCGGATAATGGCTTTCAACTCTTCGATGGTGAACGGTGGTTCGCGGCGATGAAGCATCGCGTGGCAGTTAGGACAAACTGGACTCAAGTCGTTCACCGGGTCGAGAACATACTCTCCGCCGACTTCGCTCAGAGGCTTGAGATGGTGAACATGGATGAAGCCAGAACCGATTTGGCCGTAGATGGTGATAAAATCAAAGTTGCACACAGCGCATCGGTTCCCGTGATGTCGGGTGCACGCCTCCCGCGCTTTGCGGCTTCGCTCGTAGATGTTCAGCCTAACAGACACCAAGCGGCCTTCTGAAAACCCCTCTTTGTCCGAGTATTCGTCGGCGAAGATGGTGACGCCGACCTGTGGTGCTACGACCCAACTCAGCCTCTCCAGAGCTTTCGCGACGTTTTCCCGCATCACCCAGTGAAACTCGTCGTAGCTGTCATCTCCTTCCGAAAGCGCCGGCCACCAGTGTATTCCTGGCTTTCCTAACTTCATGAACGAACAAACCTGTTTGGCCGTGTTGCCGTAGAGATTGTTGGCGGTGCCGTATTCCGATGAGCCAACCGCTTCAGCCAATTGACCAGCAGAAGCAGAGCGATTGGGAAAAGTGTATTGAGCGATGAGAATTTCGCGGCTCTTGTCAGGCAATGCTTCAAAGGCCTTGACGAAATCTTCCACACTTGGCTCTCGGAAGGGTGTCATCGCTAGTGGTGGTTCTCAGCGGGCTTCGGTTTCATTTCCAATACGGACACCGCACCCACCTGTCCGGCTCGACCTCCACCAGCTCCGGTGCCTTCACCGAGCAGTCGCTTTGCGCCTTGGGGCAGCGCGGGTGGAAGCGGCAGCCGCTGGGGAACTGGCCGAGATTGGGCACGTTGCCGGGGATGGCCTGGAGGCGCTCGTGCTCGTGGCCGAGCTGCGGCACGGAATTCATCAAGGCCTGCGTGTAGGGGTGCAGCGGGCGCTGGAGCAGGGCGCGCGCGGGGGACAGCTCGACAATCTGCCCAGCATACATCACGGCCACCCGGTCGGCGATGTCGCCCACGATGCCGAGGTTGTGCGTGATGAGCAGGATGCTCATGCGCAGGCGCTGCTTGAGCTCGCGCAGCAGCTCGAGGATTTGCGCCTGGATGGTCACGTCCAGCGCGGTGGTCGGCTCGTCGGCCACGAGGAGCTTCGGTTCGCTGGCCAGCGCCATCGCGATCATGATGCGCTGCTGCATGCCGCCGGACATCTGGTGCGGGTAGTCGCGGATGCGCGACTCGGGCGCGGGGATGCCCACGAGTTTCAGCAGGCGGATGACCTCGTCGTCGGTGGCGAACTGAGGGCGGTGAAGTTTTAGCGATTCCTTGATCTGGTTGCCGACGCGGAAGACGGGGTTGAGCGAGGCGCTTGGCTCCTGGAAGACGTAGCTGACCACGCCGCCGCGGATGGAACGCAGTTCGCGCTGGTCCATTTTCAGCACGTCGCGGCCGTTGAGGAGAATCTCGCCGCCAACGTAGCGCGCGGGCGGCGTGGGCACGAGTCGCGCGATGGAAAGGGCGGAAACGCTCTTGCCGCAGCCGCTCTCGCCGACGAGGCAAAGTGTCTCGCCCTCCGCGATGGTGAAGGACACGCCGTCCACGGCGCGCAGGGCGTCCGCGCCGGCGCCGAATTCGAGCTGGAGGTTTTTGATTTCGAGGAGAGCCATGTGAAGAAGAAGTGGAGTCAGACCGGTCGCGTCAGAGCTGGCGATAGACCTCGGAGCGGTGCTGAATGCGATAGATGCGGGCGAGGGATTGTGCCGGATAAATCCAGTAGAGGATGCGGTAGTCGCCCACGCGGAGTTTGCACAGTCCGGCCAAGTCCTCCGGCATCCCGACCAGCCGCCGATGCACCATGCTGGCAGCGTTGTCCGCCAGCCACTGAATCTTGCGCTCGACACTCGCGCCCAAGGCGGGGTCCAACTCCGCCAGTTGCTCTGCGGCCAGCGAGCCTATTTCGACTCGGTGGGGCATGGCAGAAAGCGCGGCTTCCAAACCTTGAACTCACCGGCCAGGTCTTCTTTACGGGCCGCGCGCAGTTCTGCGAGGACACGTGGGTTCTGTGCGGTCATCCAGTCCTGCAACTCGTCGAGAGTCTCCACTGAAGACAGGACGGCAGTGGGTATTTCCACAACATCGGCTTCCATGTGGTGACGCTACCGGCTCATTCCAGCGATGGCAAGGAACCGGAATTCGAGCTGGAGGTTGTGGATGTCGAGGAGGGGCATGGAAAATTTCGAGTGGGGAATGGGGAATGGGGAATGTTAGGCCGGGTGTGTGTGGAGCACGGGTTCGACATTCTCAGTTCGCAATTCACAATTCATGCGCTCTTGGTGTCTGCCGCATCTCGTAAGCCGTCGCCGAGGAAGTTGAAAGCCAGCACCGTGATGAAGATGGCTGCGCCGGGGGCGAGGAGCCACGGATAGCTTTGCAGGTGCTCGGTGTTCTGCGCGGCGGTCAGCATGTTGCCCCAGCTCGCCTGCGGTTCCTGGATGCCGACGGCGAGGTAGCTCAGGACAACTTCGCCAAGGATGTAGTAAGGCACGCTGAGGGTCGCCGCCACGATGACGTAGCTGAACGTGCTCGGGAGAATGTGCCGCGTTATGATGCGCCACGGAGTCGCGCCCAACGCCCGCGCGGCGAGGACGAATTGCCGTTCGCGCAGGCTCAGGGCCATACCGCGCACCACGCGCGCCATGCTCGCCCAGCCGATGAAACTAAGGATGGCGATGATCATCGCGTAGGCCTGCGTGGAGGAGATGTTCGCCGGGAAGGTGTTCCGCAGCGCGATGATGAGGTAGAGCGACGGGATGGACATGATGAGTTCGCAAACGCGCATGATAACGGTGTCCACATGCCCGCCGAAGTAGCCGGAGATGCCGCCGTTGAGCATCCCGAACGTGAACGAGAGCGTGATGCCGATGATGCCGATGCTCAGGGAGATTTGCGAGCCGTAGAGGATGCGGGAGAAGACGTCGCGCCCAAACTGGTCGGTGCCGAAGAGGTTGACCGGGTAATTCTTTTCGCCGGTGCCGAACAGGTGCGTCTGGCACGGGATGAGGGCGAAGAGCTGGTATTTGTCGCCCTGCACGAAGAAGTGGAGCGGCTTCGTGTCGCCGGCGATGGGAGCGTAGATGAATTGGCCTTCCTTCTGTTCCCAACGCGGGACGACGAGGCGCAGGCCATCGAGTTTCGGGAGGATCGGCGGGTGGAAAAAGCGGTCGCGGTCGTCGTGCTCGTAGTGATACGGCGCGACGAAGCCGGCGAGAATGGCCGCGAGATACAGCAAGCCGAGGATGACGCCGCCGGCCATCGCGGAACGCCGGGCGCGGAGGCGTCGCCAGAAGAGCTGGCGCGGGGAGAGCGGGAGGTTCGGGGAGGGCGCGCTCATTCCTTCAGCCTTATCCGCGGGTCGCTCCACGCCAGCATCAGGTCCGCGACGAAGTTGCCGACAATGAGCAGCGCTGTGGCCATCACCACGGAGTCCACCACGAGCATGGAGTCCTTAGCCGTGTAAGCCTCGATGGTCAGGCGGCCCAGGCCGGGCCAGGCCATGATGTTCTCGACG
>JAYTIO010000718.1:0-1682 GCA_043731805.1 Pedosphaera sp.
CGCGCCGGGACGGGCATCGAAATCGAGTTGGACAAGGTGCCGCAGCGCGCGCCGAACATGACCAGCTACGAAATCATGTTGTCCGAGTCGCAGGAGCGGATGCTCATCGTGGTCCACAAGGGCCGCGAGGAAGAGGTGAAGAAGATTTTCGACAAGTGGGATTTGCCGTGGGCCGAAATCGGCGTCGTGACCGACACGGGCCGGATGGTCGTGCGCCACGGCGGCAACGTCGTCGTGGACGTGCCGGCGAAGAAGCTCACGGACGAAGCGCCGGTCTATCAGCGCGAGTCGAAGGAAGCGGCTTACATGGAAGCGGTGCGGGCGTTCCGCCTCGATGGCATCGCCGACACGAGGGACGCGGCGGGGGACCTCAAGAAGCTACTCGCCAACCACTCCATCGCTTCGAAGAACTGGGTCTATCGCCAATACGACCACATGGTGCGTGACGGCTCCGTGGTCTGCCCCGGCAGCGACGCGGCGGTCATCCGCATCAAGGGCGACAGCCTGCCCATCACGAAAGCCGAATATGCGGCGAAGCAAGCTGAGCAACCGGCTCCGGTAAGCGCGCCCATCCCCGACAAATACGTCGCCTTCACCTGCGACTGCAACGGGGTTTACGTCTATCTCGACCCCTACGAAGGCGGGAAGGCCGCCATCACCGAGGCGTGCCGCAACCTCGCCTGCTCCGGGGCCGCTCCGCTGGGCGCGACGGACAACCTCAACTTCGGCAACCCGCACTACCCCGAGATTTTCTGGCAGCTCAAGGAATCCGTGCGCGGTCTGGCTGAGGGCTGCCGTGCCTTCAACGCCCCCATCACCGGCGGCAACGTCTCGCTCTACAACCAGCGCGGCGCGCTCGGCGCGATTGACCCCACGCCCACGGTCGCAGTCGTCGGCCTCATCGAGAAACCCGAGCACATCACGACCTCCTGGTTCAAGGACGCGGGCGACGCCATCATCCTGCTCGGCGCGCCCGTGGACACGGCGGACCCGCTGCAAGGCCTGGGCGGCAGCGCGTGTCTCCAGACGTTGCACAGCAAGAAGACCGGTCTCCCGCCTCGCGTGGACTTGCAAGTGGCGCAGACGCTGCACTCGACCTTGCTCGGCCTGATTTACACCGGCGCGGTGAAGAGCGCGCACGATTGCAGTGAAGGCGGTTTGGCCGTGTGCGTTGCGGAGAGCTGCATCACCCAGCAGATCGCGCGCGAAACGCCTCGGCTCATCGGCGCGACGGTGGACCTCACCGACGTGGCCTCGGCTCGTGAGAACGCGGCAATTCAGGGTGAAGCACCGACGCTCTCACGAGACGTCGCCACGGTGCGCCTCGACGCCCTCCTCTTCGGCGAGACCCAGAGCCGCGTCGTTATCTCCTGCGCGCCGCTCGACGCCACGAAGGTCATCCAGCGCGCCAAGCTCATGGGCGTCCCCGCCGCGCGCATCGGCACCGTGGGCGGCGAAGTGCTGACCATCAAGACGACCACCAGCGAGTTCACCGCGCCCGTGGCCGAGTTGCACGACGCCTGGTGGAACAGCATCGCCCGCGCGATGGCGTAGGGTGTCCGCGTCTGCGATGGGCGGCAGCGAGCGCCTCAGTTCAGCAAGTTCTCCTGGTAGAACAGCAGCGTGGCGAGGAACTGAAAGTCCGCGTTCCGCTTCTTGGCGAAGCCGTGGCCCTCGTCCTG
>JAYTIO010000719.1:0-2593 GCA_043731805.1 Pedosphaera sp.
TGGACTGACAACCCATCGCGTGATCCTGGTCCGGTCCGTGTTGCTGAAGCCACAAAAGCCTGCGAGATCCTTAAAGCACGGCCAGCCTTCGCCGGACAGATTGATGGCAAAGCCATCGTTGACCAAGCCCATTACGAGCAGTTCCATCGCCTGTTGGAAGCAGAGAAGCCCAACGTGGTCTGCATCCACTGGCCGATCGACAATCACGCCGACCACCGCGCCATTTCGTTACTGGTTTCGTAGAACGACAATTACCCTTCCCCGCTGACGACAATTAAAACTCCCCAGTTGCGGGAGTGGCGTGGGCGGAATGGCCGGGCGGCCCGGAGGGCCGCCGGGGCAGACTGCTGGCGCATGATCAACCAGCAACAACTGACTCGTCTCGTCACCGAGTATCAACGGGAAGGGAACCTGAGCATGAGTTCGATGAAGGCCGGGATGGATCGGAAGACGGCGCGGAAGTACGTGAAGTCGGGAGCAGTGCGGCTGGTCGAGCCCGGACCGCGCACCTGGCGCACGCGGGTCGATCCGCTGAGCGAGGTGTGGCCCCAGGCGAAAGAGCATTTGGGGGCGGCCCCGGAGCTGGAGGCCAAGGCGCTGTTTGAGCGCCTGCTGGGACTGCATGGGGAACAAATCCAGGAGGGCCAGTTGCGGACGTTTCAGCGGCGGGTGCGGCAGTGGCGGTTGGAACACGGGCCGGAGCCGGAGGTGATCTTTGCCCAGGAGCATCGCCCGGGCGAGGTGATGCAGGTGGACTGGACGCACGCCCAGGAGCTGGAGGTGAGCATCGCCGGACAGCCACTGGATCATCTGCTCTGTCATGCCGTGTTGCCGTATTCCAACTGGCAATGGGCGACGCGTTGCCAGTCGGAGTCGTTGTTGTCGGTGCGCCAGGGATTGCAGGCGGCGTTGCACCGGCTGGGCAAGGTGCCCGGTCAGTTGCAGATCGACAACAGCAGCGCGGCGACCCACCAGATCAGTGTCGGAGGCAAACGCGAGTTCAACGCGGAGTTCCTGTCGTTGGTGGCGCATTACGGGTTGGTGCCGCGAACCATTGGCATCGGGTGTCCCAACCAGAACGGGGACGTGGAGTCGCACAACGGGCATTTGAAGCGGCGGCTCACGCAGCACCTGTTGCTGCGCGGCTCTCGGGACTTTGCCAGCGAAGCGGACTACGACCAGTTCCTGGCCGGCGTGCTGGTGCAGGCCAACGGGCGGCGGCGGGAGAAGGTGGCGGAGGAACTCCTGGTGATGCGGGCACTGCCGCCGACGCGCTTGAGCGACTATGACGAAGTGGACTGCCGGGTGAGCAGCCACAGCACGATCCGGGTGAAGAAGGTGACGTATTCAGTGCCCGCGCGGTTCATTGGACGGCGCCTGCGGGCGCGGGTGACGGAACAGCGCGTGGACATTTATCATGGCCCGGAACCAGTGGCCGAGCTGATGCGTGCCAAAGGACGGCGGGCCGTGATTGATTACCGGCATGTGATCCAGGCGTTGCTGCGCAAGCCGGGAGCGTTTGCGCGGTATCGGCACCGCGAGGAGATGTTCCCTGATGCGACGTATCGAGCGGCGCACGACCAACTGGTTCGGGATCATGGTCAGCGGCCCGGTGAACTGGAATATCTGCGTTTGCTCAAGCTGACCGCCGAGCTGGGCGTGAGTGCGGTGTCAGGGCTCTTGAGCGAACTGGTGGGCGAGGCATCGCCACCGTGGCGCACTGAAAGCATCCGGCAGTTCCTGTGTCCGTCCCCGGTGGTGACGCTGGTGGAACCGGCCGTGGACCTGGCCGTGTATGACGCCCTGCTGGGCGGGGAGGTGGCGCATGTCGCATGACGCCTTGGCGGGATTGTTGCGCAGCTTCCATCTGCCCACGATGGCCGGCATCTATGCCCAGACACTGAAGACCGCGGAGGCGGACCACTGGGGCTACCGGAAGTTCCTGCAACACCTCTGCGAGAGTGAAGCGGAGGACCGTAGGCAACGGCGCGTAGCCCGGCTGCTCAAACAATCGGGCCTGCCCGACGGCAAGAACCTGGGCAACCTCGATGAGGCGTTGCTGCCCGCCAAGGTCCGGCGACAATTACCCACCCTGCTGGAAGGCGGCTTTGTCGAGCGCGGGGAAAACCTGCTGACCTTCGGACTGCCCGGCCGGGGCAAGACGCATCTGGTGGCGGCGCTGGGACGGGAGTTGATCCTGCGGCACGGGCTGACCGTGCTCTTTACGCCGACCTTCAAGCTGGTGCAGCAGCTCTTGAACGCGAAGAAAGCGCTGAAGCTGGAGGCCGCCCTCAAGAAGTTGGACCGCTTTGCCGTCGTGGTGCTTGACGACATCGGCTACGTGCAGCAGGACCGGGAGGAAATGGAAGTGTTGTTCACATTCCTGGCCGAGCGTTACGAGCGGCGCAGCGTGATCATCACCAGCAACCTGGTGTTCTCGAAGTGGGACCAGATCTTCAAAGACCCGCTGACGACGATGGCGGCGATTGACCGACTGGTGCACCACGCGACGATCCTGGAGTTCGATGGCGAAAGTGTCCGGGCGCAGAAAGCCAAGGCCCGACAGAGCGCGTGAGGTTCCCCAGCCCCTGGC
>JAYTIO010000720.1:0-7061 GCA_043731805.1 Pedosphaera sp.
GAGTTCGTCCTGGGGCTGGTGTCATTGGGCTTGATGCTGGGCTTGGCCCTGCACTTCACGCGCCAGGTGACGCGGACGCTCGCGGAGTTGAAGGAGACCGCGCCGTCGTTCTACGCCGAGGCGGGGGCGATGGTGGACCAGTTCAAGTTCGGCAAGGCGCTGGCCAAGGTGAACTACGCGATCTCGCTTCAGCCCAACGACGCGCGGTTCCACGCGCTGAAGGGCAACATCCTGCAATCCCTCCTGCTCCTGGACTCCGCCCGCGCCGCCTACGCGCACGCGCTGGAGCTGGACCCCGACACGCCCCACGCCGAACGCAACGTCCAGCTCTGTGCGAAGCTGCTCGCCGACAACACGGGCCGGAACACGCTCCAGCCGGAGAGCCTCGCCGAGTTGCGCATCAACATGACCCGCCAGCGGCGCACCGCCGAGGCGCTCGCCCTGGCCACGCGCGAGGGCACCAGCTTCCAAAGCACCTTCGATTCGTGGAAGGCGGTCGTGCACAAGCTCGGCCTCACCAACGCGCTCAAGCGCGAGAGCGGCGGACTCACGCTGACCGTGCACCAGCCGGAGTTCAACGACCTGTCCCCCTTCACCAACGCGCCGCTGTCCCGGGTGAACCTCGCCGACACGCAGGTAGACGACCTCCGCCCGCTCAAGGGGATGCCGCTCAACGCGCTCGACGTCAGCAACACCCGCGTGGCGGACCTGTCGGCGCTCAAGGGGATGCCGCTGACGCGCCTGGAGGCCGCGCGCACGCGGGTCACGAATTTCAACGCGCTGACCGGGATGAAGCTGGTGAGCCTGAACCTCGCCCACACTCGCATCGCGAGCCTTGCGCCGCTCAAGGCCGCCCCGCTGCGCCACCTCCAGCTCGAGGGCTGCACCAACGTCACCGACTTCTCCGCCCTGGCCGGCTGCAAGCAACTGGAGGCCATCACCCTGCCCGTCGGCGCGAAGAACCTGGAGGCGCTCAAGCAGCTCCCCCGCTTGCGGCAAATCGGCTACACCCTGCCGGAAGGCGGCTGGGACACGGTGCCGCTGGCGGCGGATTTCTGGAACGTGCAGGCCACGCCGCCCGCCAACGGCAAGTAGCCGCCCGCGCACTGTAGCGGCGGTCTGTGACCGCCGGTTGCCCTCGGGCCCTTCGCCACTTTGCGGTTCGGTGCTCCCAGCGCGCCGCTACCGCGCCTCCGCCCGCCGCTCCAGCCGCAGCCGCGCCACGCGCATCCCGTCCAACGCCTCGACGCGCAGGGTGAACGCCACTAGCTCGACCTTGTCGCCCACCTTCGGGAAGCCGCCCAAGCGGTGCGTCACGAAGCCGCTGGTCGTGGTGATTTCCTCCTCGGCCAGCGCTTCGCCGACCAGTTCCTCCAGCTCGTGCAACGGCAGCGCGCCGTCCACGTCCCAGACATTTTCGCCAGTCTTCTGGAGCAGCGGCTGCTCTTGGTCAAACTCATCCTGAATCGGCCCGACGATCTCTTCGAGGATGTTCTCCAGCGTGATGAGACCGACCGTCCCGCCGTATTCGTCCACGACCACGGCCATGTGGAGCTTGCGGTCGAGCAAGAGTTGCAGCAGCCCTTCGAGCCTGGCCGTGGGCGGCACGTAAATCAGCTTGCGCATCGCCGGGACCAGCTCCGCGCCGCTGCGCGCCTTGAGCCGGTGGGCGAACAACTCCTTGATGTGGACTACGCCCAGCGTGCGGTTCACGTCGCCGGCCTCGCACAACGGAAAGCGCGAGTAACGCGTCTGCTCCGCCACCGCCAGGCACTCGGCCATGCTCGCCTGCGTGTCGAGCACGGTAATTTCCGCGCGGGGCCGCATCACCTCGCGCACGACGCGGTGCCGCAGGTCGAGCGCGTTGAGAACAATCTCCCGCCCTAACTGCGTGCCACCCGCGCGGCGCTGCGACGTGTCGAACATCAGGCGCAGCTCCTCCTCCGAATGCGCGCCCGCGTGCTCGTGCGCCGCTTCGATGCCCACCACCCGCAGCAGCCACAACGCGCTGTAGTTCAGCGCGTGGATGAACGGCTTCATCGCGATGTAGAACCAGTGGAACGGATACGCGACCCACAGCGAGGTCTCCACCGGCTTACGGATGGCGAGAGACTTCGGGGCCATCTCACCCGCGACAATGTGCAGGAAGGTGATGACCGTGAACCCGACGAGGAAGGAGACCGTGTGACGCGTCTGCTCGCTGGGCACGTCCAGTGTGTCGAAGACCGGCTTGAGCAGGTCGGCGAAAATCGGCTCGCCAATCCAGCCCAGCGCCAGGCTCGCCAGTGTGATGCCAAGCTGCGCCGCGCTCAGATAGGCGTCCAGATGTGCCAACAAATGCCGCGCCATGAGTGCTCGCCGGTGGCCCTGCGCTGCCAGCGGCGTCAACTGCGTGTCGCGCACCTTCACCAGCGCGAATTCTGCCGCGACGAAGAAACCGTTCAACCCCGCCAGCACCAGCACGGCCAGCAACTTCAACGCAATGACCAAGAACTCCTCGCCGCTCACAGGCTCACCTCCCCGAAGACGGCTTTGAGAATGTCCTCCAAGCTCACGATGCCCAATTCGCGCTTGTCCCGCGCCAGCACGATGCCCAACCGCTGTCCGCTGCGTTGCATGGCGCGCAGAGCATCTTCCAGGCGCAACTCCTCGTCGAGATACAGCGCCGGTTGCAGGTAGTCCGCCGCCAGCTTGCGCTCGTCCACCTCCGCTTGGAACAGCAGCCGCCCCAGGCTCAACACGCCCGCCACCCGCGCGCGCCCCGTGCGCGACTCGCACACCGGCATCCGCGTGAACTGCCGCTGCCGGAACAACTCCATCACCTGCTTCATTGGCGTCGAGACCTCGACGCTCACGACCTTCTCCCACGGCACCGCGATTGAGCGCACCGTGAGATTCTGCAAGTCCAGCACGCGGTTAATCATCACGCGTTCCTCGCTGGTCATGCCTTGCGCGGACTCCTGCATGAGCCGGCGCAGCTCATCGCGGTTCGCGAACAAGTGTCCCGTGAAGACGCGGCCGCCCGTCCAGCGCAGCAGGCCGTCGCTCAGCGTCGTGGTCACGCTCACGAGCGGGCGCAGCGTGACGTGCAGCAGCCGGAAGAACGGCGCGACCAGCAGCGTCAGCCGGTTCGGGAAGCGCGTGAACAGCATCTTCGGCAGCAGCTCGCACCCGACGTAGAACAGCAGCGCCATCACGAGCACCCACAGCGCGAACCAGCCCGGCGCGTCCTTGAACTGCCGGTGCAACGCATACACCACCAACCCGCCGCCGAGGAAGTTCGTCAGCGTGTTGCCGACGAGGATGGTCCACAGAAAGTTCTCCGGCTCTTCCAGCCAGCCGTGCAACAGCCGCGCCCGGCGACCGCCCTTGCGCATCAGATTGCGGATGCGCAGCCGGTTCAGCGCCAGCACGCCCGCCTCCATGCCCGACAGCACGAACGACACGGCCAGACACAGCCCCAGGACGGCGAAGAAGATGGCCCAGCCCATCACGCGCCTCCTTTCGCCACTGTTTCTGAGCCACAGATGGAACCCAGATGAAACACAGATGGGGGAGAGAAATCCTTATAAGGAGGGCAGGAAAGCAGGAGGGAGGGGAAGGCGGTGGCGGTGGTTCTTCCTCCTGCATTCCTGCTCCCCTTATAGAGCTCCTTGTCTGTGTTCCATCTGTGTTTCATCTGTGGCAAAAAAATCAGGGCTTCACCCGTTCCACCATCACCTCGCGCACACGCCGCTCGTCCGCCGCGTGCGCCGTGAGCCGCACGCCGCCGAAGACCACCGACTCCCCCGCCAGCGGCACGATTTCCTTCAACGCCACGAGCAGGCCGCCCATCGTGTCCACCCCGGGCACGTCGCCGAGTTCGGGATACTCGCGGCGGAAATCCTCCACCCGCATCGTGCCGTTCACGCGCCAGCGGCCTGGCGCGAGCAGTTCCATCACGAAGCCCGGCGCCTCGCCCTCGCCGCGAATCTCCCCGACGATGGCCTCGATAATGTCCTCCATCGTCACCAGCCCGGCCGTGGAGCCGAACTCATCCATCACAATCGCCAGCCCGCGCCGCTGCCGCTGCAACGCGCTCAGGAGCTGCAGCAGGTTCATGCTCTCCGGCACGAACGACGGGAACTCAATCGCGTCCGCCAAATCCCCGTTCGGCTCCAGCAACAGCGCGCGGCAGTTCAGGATGCCCACGATGGTGTCCGGCGACTCGTCGTAAAGCGGCAGCCGCTCATGCCCGAACTTCCGCGCCGCCGCGACCATCTCCGTGACCGGCAAGTCATCGGGAATCGCCGCCATGCGTGCGCGCGGCCGCATCACGTCCTTCGCAGTGCGCCGGTCGAGCTGGATGATTTGCAGGATGATTTCCTTCTCCGACGCCGCGAGCGTGCCCTGCTGGAAGGCCAGCTCGATTAACTCCTTGTAGTCCGCGTCTGTCAGCGTGGACTGCGAGGTGATGGACTTGGGAATCACCACGCGGAGCAACCCCTCGTTCAACCGCTGCGCCACCTCCCGCAGCGGACGGCTCACGCGCACGAAGAAAATCATCGGCCCCGCCACGCGCAACGCCCACGCCTCCGGCATCCGCACCGCGAGCGTCTTGGGCACCACCTCGCAGCCCAGCAGGATGAGCAGGAACGTGCCCACCAGCGTGAGGCCCAGATGCGCGCCCGTCACACTCAGGCTCATCCACAGCGCGAGCGCGATGATCGCGGAGTTGGCCAGCGTGTTGCCCAGCACGATAGTGGCGAGCAAGTCCTGTGGCTCGTTGAGCAGCGCGGCGACAGAACCGCCCAGCCCAGGCGACCGCTCCGCAAGCTGCCGCGCGCGCCACTTGCCCAGCGAGAACAGCGCCGTCTCCGCCAGCGCGAAGAAAAAGCTGGCCGCCGCAAAGCCGAGCACACCCAGCCAGGCGATAAACGGTGCCAGTGACATTGGCGAGAGCATGACCGCGCGGCCCGGAAGTCAAAAGTCAGAAGTGACCGCCCCGGCGCGCGGCGTTCACGCCGCTTCAACGTGCGATGTCCT
Source organism: Pedosphaera sp. (assembly GCA_043731805.1). Classification (GTDB taxonomy): domain Bacteria; phylum Verrucomicrobiota; class Verrucomicrobiia; order Limisphaerales; family SXTU01; genus SXTU01. The sequence goes on from JAYTIO010000720.1 coordinate 5,026, forward strand.
TGGCGAGTTCGGAAACTGCGTAGGTCCGACTTGGCGACTCTCATTAGCACCCGGCTTCAGCCGGGTGTTTTGGGTGGCGATGGTGAAAACTGTTTAAACAGTTTTCACCCGGTGGGGGCGCGTTCACCCGGCTGAAGCCGGGTGCTAATGAGATGGAAACCTCCCTGAAAACCACCCTTGGAAGACTTAAACTCAGTCTTCCATCCCCGAAAACCACCCTGCAAAGACTGAAATGCAGTCTTTGAACCCCGAATTTTAGTCTTCCATGACTAAAATTCGCCAGTTGGAACCTGAAAATCACTCTTCCAAGCCTGATTTTCACCCTTCCAAGCCCTAATTTCAGTCTTCAAAACTCGATTCTGAGGGGCTTAACCGTGATAACTGCCTGATTGAAAGCTTGTTGCACTCATCGGAGTCTCTTTCCTCAGGCTGAAACTTAACGCCAAGGCGCAAAGCCGCAGAGTCGCAAAGAAAACCACCTCAATTCCTCCTCCGGCCCGCGCCTCTACGCCTTGGCATCCTAGCGCTAGACTGGGCGCGCAAGTGCCCACGAATTCTTCCTTGTCACCCGCTGGCTCTTTTAGCAGATTCGCCGTGTCTCTCCGTTCAAAGACTCGCTTGTGCGGGGGGAACTTTTCAGAACCATACAGAAGACATGGCCAGGATTTGCGAGCCGCCCCGGCCTCACTGAAAGAAACACACCATGAGTCAAAACCTGATCGAACAAACCATGAGCAACGCCCAGCGCGATGCCATGCTGGCAGACATCGAAGCGTTCCTGCTCAAATACGCGCCGTTCATCGTGAACCTCACCGCCGAGCAGATCAAAAAACTCGCCAAAATCAAGGAGACCGACATCGCGCAGTTGGAATCGGCGCAAACCTTCACCCAGCAAAACCCCACCGCCATGTCCGGCGACGTGGATGTGGCGGGCCTGAACCTCGACCTCGCGCTGGCGCACCAAGTCGTGCTCGTCAACACCCGCCTCCAGCAGGCGGCGGGCATTGTCCGCATCAGCCTCATCGCCGCGTTGAGCGACGGGCTGGTCACCTCCGGCCTCATCTACCGGCTGGAGAAAGCCAAGGGCCGCACCCCGCAGAACCAGAACTTCCTGGACACCTACGGCGCGCGCTACGCCCACAGCCCGCAAGCTCCCGCCACCCCGCCGGCGCCGCCGAACCCGTAAGGCCAGCGCCGTCCTTGACCGGACGGGATAAACCGACGACACAATCGCGCCGGTCAGGTGCCAGCCACCTGACCGGCGCACAAGTAATGAGCTCAGAATCAAAACGCCTTTTGAAGATGAGCTACTACTTCGGACTGTTCTTTATTCCGTTCGTATGGTGCTCCTGGCAACTCGTCACGAACTTCCCTGGGGCGACGGTAATTGACTCTCCTATCCTTGGTGGCCGACAGGAAGGGCATGGGTTCATCCTCGTCTTCACCGGTCTCGGGGCAGCGCTATTTGGCAGGGAGGTGTTCGACGCGGCCCAGGACTGGCGTTCGTTGCGTAGTCGCCGCCGCCCAAAACAGCCCAGACAACGCATCAACTGGACTGAGACTATTGTGCTCTCCATTGTCGGATTGGGGCTGATTTACGTGGTCGTTCTGATGCTGATTGCGCTAGCGGCTGGTTGGCCATTGGTTCTCTTATTCTTAGTGGCAGCCGCATATCGCTGGTATCCCCGTCGCTGCCGCCAGTGCCACCGGAGGCCGCTGCGGGAAGTCGGCAGTTGGAAGTGGGATGGTATTACTGGAGAATTAAAGCAGAATCCCGATACTGGGGAATGGAAGTGGCACGGTGCTGAAAACGAGCGACTCGCAATGAGAAGTGGTCAGTCCACCCTTTATCTTTGCAAACATTGCGGCACCCGGTTCAAGCAGACCGGTCCCGATTGGGACACACCCACTGACGATGAGTGGAAGCTGCATGCCTCGACAGCGGACTAACCTATGGACCGTTGTCTTTTCCTCCCTAGCAGTTCATTGAAAAAGTCTCTGGCAGATTGAACGGCAGTGGAACTGCGTAAGTCTGA